>DQYP01000172.1 GCA_011043375.1 Thermotogaceae bacterium
GTGCAAGAGTTACAAAATAAATATTACAACATTCTCATGGTAGCAACCGATCACAAAGGAAATTTAATTCAATTGCCTTATCCAGGTGGACTTTACGATCAACCGTTTGACTTCATAATCATGGCAAACATATTTAAGTCAGCTTTTGTAAGCTATCTCGCCGAAGAAAACGAGAAATACGCTAAGAAGGGTGGTTCTCGTTCATTCCGAAAGTGAGGTGAATAATCTTGGCTGTTGTAAGCCAGGAAGTTAACATAAATATAGTTGCTCAGGATAGGGCTTCTGCTATACTCCAACAAGTTAAAATGCAGCTCGAAGATCTTCAGAGAGCTGCACAAAGTGCTTCTATAGGCTTTGGTAACATGACCACGGCTACTTCTCGTGTTTCCTCAAGGCTTCAAACCGTTCAGAGAACATTTAGAACACTTGGGACTACCCTTAGAACTGTAGGCGATGCTGCCAAAACTCTTGGAAATGCTTTTATTGCAACACCACTTTATGCTTTCTCTCGTTCTGTAAGTTATCTCAACCAGCAACTTCTCAACATGCAGAGAAGTTTCATTACATTGCAATACGCCACGGAAGGTTTCTTGCGAACAATGATGATGGGGTTAGTGGGAGTGGCTGGTGGCGTATTTGGTTTAGCGGCCAACTATCAAAGATCCGCCGACGCCATTGCACTTGCTTCTACCATGACAGAAGTGAGATTAGAAAAAGTTAGAGATATGGCTTTTGAAGTGGCCACAACCGTTGGAAAGCCAGTTGAAGAGGTAGCCAATGCCATATATATGATTGGTTCTGCAGGGATAAGATCGCAAGCGGAAATAGAGAGAGCCTTGAAGGCAACCGCCGCCGCTGCTGTTGCAGGCGGCTCTGACATGCAGCAAACATTTCAGACCGCGATAGGAATGGTTAATGCCTTTAAGGATATGGGATACACTTTGCAAGATGTTTATGCAAAAATGTTTAAAGCGATGAAGCAGGGATTGCTGACTTTTGAAGATATGGCAACCTATTTTGGTGTTATAACGCCAGCTGCAAACCAGTTAGGTGCTTCACTTGATGAAGCCTTGGGCGCGTTTGCCGCTTTGACTAAAATGGGATTGCTTCCCGCGAGGGCTGCTACGGCCACTCAAATGGCATTTCAGGATATTTTTGAAAAAGCTGATAAATTAAAAGAGTTAGGAATAAACATTTATGATGCTCAAGGAAGATTCAGGGGCTTATATAGCGTTATAAAAGACCTTGCAGATAAAATGGCTGGCATGACCGACGAAGGGAAACGTGCGGTTCTGGAGACGATAGGTTTCGAAGTAAGGGCAACAAGGGCTATAATAAACTGGATAAATCGTGTCGATGAGTTAAAAGCGATGATAGAAGATGTTGGGAGCGCTTCTGCAGAAGCCGCCGAGGACGAAGAAGACGCCTTTGTGAAAGCAGGGCAATCTGTTGCTATGACTTTTAGGCGTATTCAGCAGGAGATTCAAAGAATAATAGACTCGTTAATGCCTACATTTAATCACATTTTGCTTAGAACGCTACCAATTATTCAAAATTTAGGAAAGTGGGCCGAAAAAAATCTCGAAGGCATTTTTGATAACTTGCTGAATATAGGAAAAGCACTGTTGCCCATCGTTATTCCTTTAAAAGTTGCCTCAGTTTTTGCTGGTGACCTCTTCCAAATGTTTTACACACTTATACACATCATAAATCCATTTAACATCGTAATGGGCGGAATGTTGTTTGCACTATATCAATACCTTTCTGAAAACAAAGAAATACTGGACGATTTAATTGACAAAGCACGTGAAGTAATTGACAAAATCAAAGTGAGTTTCATAGAACCTATTATCACAGCGGCAAGAAAAGGAGATTTTGTAAAAGTATTTGACATTATAATAGGCGGTCTTGCAGAATTGATCGGGAAGGCCATTGTAAAAGTTGCTGAATACCTTAAAGAACACGGTAAGGAAATATGGAAAGCGTTTACAGGTGCCGCTGGTGAAATTGGCGGTGGTGTGGTAGAAGCAGTATTAGAAGTGACAGGATTTAAGCCTAGTGAAGATATGAAAGGCGACGATGCTTTTGTTAAGAAACTTAAAGAAGCGTTAGGAGTGGCTGTAATAACAGGTGTTACCACAGGGCGCTTGGGTTTGGCTGTCAAAATTGCGTCTTTGTTTTGGTTAAATGATGTCAAAAAAGGTGACCTTAAAATGACTGAGCGTCTCAAGATTGCATTTGGGGATATGCTTGCCACTGCTATTTTATCAGAAGGCAAGCCTATACCTTTTGCAGCTATTTTGACGTTCAAATCTGTGAAAGATACCTTAGAGAATGGTTGGAGTTTAAGAGATGTGATACGAAATGTTATTATTGCCGCTTTTGTGGGAGCCGGCTTGGGATTGGCTACCAAAAGTCCACAAATAGGCGCCTTGGCGTTTTCGGTGACACTTTATATCATTTCAGAGTTTTTCCCTGGCGACCCAATGAAGCGAGTAAAAGAATTAAAAGAACGTCTTGCTGAAATAAGTTCAAGGGTTTTTGAAAAGGGTATTCCTGCTCCCGAAACTGCTATGGTTTATAAACAACAAGTGATGAGAGAATTAGGAAGTATTGCCACATTATTAGGAAACGTTGATCTCTCCAAAGTGAAAAACATTCAATATTTTTCAGAATCCTTAAAACAGTTTAACGACACATTTGCAACACTTTCAAAGAATGTAGATAGATTATCTGTTGCTGAATTTCAAAGTCTTGTGAATCAACTCTTGAAGTTATTACAACAGATGATTACTGCGTATGAATTTCCAGCCAAACTCGAAGAAATGGGAAAAGAAAATTGGTTTACTAATTTCCTTGGGTGGTTGAACGAGTTATACAAACGTACAGGAAGCCCAGCTACACAACCTTTTAATCCTCTTTATACAGGTGGAGGCCATCAAGCTGGTGGTTACACGGCCGATATTGGCGTTAACAAAATTGCTGGTGTTGTTCATGGCGGAGAATGGGTAGCGCCTGCTTGGATGGTAAAACATCCACTCTACGGCGCTCTAATAGCTTGGCTGGAGCAAAAGAGAATTAGAGGATTTCAAGGCGGTGGTTCTGATAAACCGATTACCACAAGGCCGCTGGATATAGAAGGCACAATCAAAAGAGCATTTGAGTTAGGCAAAGTCCTCAGTTCGTTAGGAAATGTATTTGAAGATACAAGTAAGACTATTGAGGAGTTTTCTATTGACAGGTTAAGAAATTTGTTTAGAGAGTGGACTAAAGCCGAAAGAGGTGCGCCTTTACCACCTCCAAGAACTGGTTACACACCCGCTGGTATCATCTTACCTTCTGTTGAAGAATACAACGAATTGGTAAAGACGTTGTTAAAATATAGCGATATACTTTCTAAAGTAATTGCAAACGAAAACGAGCGTTTAGTTATTTCTGCGAAATTAGCAGTTGACAAAAACATTGAGACTTTAAAGGAACTGGCTGAGTTGTTAAAACAAAGCGCAACCAGCGGAAAGGATGCGGTAAGCGCCTTTAATAGAATTGCTGATGCTCTGCAGTTAAGTGCCAAAGCTCAACCCATTGCAGAAGATCTGGCACGTTATTTTGACTTCAAAGGATTATATGAAAGCATGCAGATGTTTGCACCTGTTTCTGCAAAAATGGTAGATGTTAATAAATTGATGACTATGAGTCTCTCGGACTTCGTTGATGTGTTGCTGGAGACAACTTATGAGACAGGCAAGGTTGATAGCAGCGTGTTGAAGCTTTACAACGACTTTGTGGACTATAGAAATATTCTAGGTGATGTTATAGACGAAGAGAAGGAAAGATTAGTGACGGTTACAAAATGGAGTCAGCACCTGAAAGAGTTTGGGAAAGCAGGAAAGAATATGGCAAATACACTTTACAATTGGACGAAAGACTCTAAAGAGTTACAAGCGGTAGTTGAAACCAATTTGACGGATTTTGATAAATTCAAAACCCTATTGGGCGGGGTAGCTGGGCTGTTTAGACCAGAAATGCTCGCGGTAGCGGCTGGAGGGGTTGGCATTCCAATAGCTGCGGGCTTAGGTGGCGCTTTAGGTATTGAAGCCGCAAAAGGCAACATAGGAGGGGTGCAGAGTTTCATAGGCGCAATTGGAGATGCTCTGATGGGTTTGATGGTTTCACTTATCCAGGTATTTGGGCCGTTAATAATGCAATTAGAAAATGTGCAAGCGGTATTGTTCCCATTCCAGACGATTTTGCAGGCTATATGGGATGTATTGGGGCCGGTAATAAACCAGGCATTTGCTCCTTTGGCGACGATGTTAAAAATCATTGGAACGGTTATTGGTAATTTGCTATTGCCTGTTTTGCAGCCGTTACTAAGCGTATTTCAATTATTAGCAAACGTAATGGCCATGGCATATAATATGATGTTGCCCGGGATTAGAATACTGTACATCTTAGCGTCGATGGTGGGAAATGTATTCAAAATGATTTATAACGCCTTTGCGAGTTTCTTTAACTGGTTGGCAGATCAGATAAATAATCTTCTAGGGTGGGCAGGAATTCATATTGGTCACATGAAGCTCAAGAAAGTCAAATCCTTAGACGAAATAATGAAAGAGGCTGAACAGAAATTCAAACCGATTTCCGCAGAAGGATTAACTGGAATAGCGATGCAAACACAAGCTCAGTATACAGCAAATGTTTCTAGAACTGGTCCCGAAACTGTGAATATCTACTTCCAGAATTCTATAATATACGGCAACGAAGAGGTGTTCAAAGAACAGGTGCTTAAATGGGTGAAAGAATGGGTTAGTGAAGGAGTAGTTGGGATTGGATGAGGAGGGGAGAATGAATGTTTCCTAAGTTAAATATTCCTGAGGAGTATATACCTTATTTACGACACCCCTCTCGTAATAAGAAGGTAATAGTTTATGCTAAAATCGACGGAACGAATTGGTATGATATTTCTTCTTATGTGAAAAAGGTTACCATAGTTAATCGATTAGAATTTTTGCAGGATCCTGCTTTGGATTCTGCTACTATCACACTTGCAAATCTCAATAACGAGTGGACTCCGACTCAATATAATGACGTTTTCGATCCAGCCAATGGAAAATTTAACGGCACTGTTGATCAAGCTTATTTATCAAAAGAGTGGGAAGTAAAAATTCTATTGAGAGTTTATAAAGATCCTACTACTTATGTTGAAGTTCCACTTTTTTATGGTGTGAAAACAGAGTTGACAGAAAAACACAAAACAGCCGAAATAACTCTCAAAGATATATTGTATTATGCCACCAAGAAAAAGTTAGAAACTGATATATTATACCAAGCTATGACACCCAGCGAAATACTGAGCGATTTGCTCCAACGTGCTGGCTACTCAACTTCGCAATTTGATTTTCAGGGGTTTACCTCTGATGCTTATAAGTGTGTATTCTTAGCAAAGAGAGACAAAACTTATTGGCAGAACATCATTAATTTAGTAAAAGGTAGCGCAGGAAAGATTTCAACTAAGCCTGACGGCACTATTATTTTCAGAACACGAAATAGTGATACTTATGAAGATCCTGACGTGGCAGCCGATCTCGCTCAAGATGAGTTCAAAAAATATGACCTTACGACCACGAAGCGTTATAACAAAATAGTTGTTGATAGTGAAAGCTATAGCATAGATCAAGATTTATCTAATGTTGTGGATGTCGAGCTGGGCGAAGATAGTGTTATAGAGCCAAATTCTAGTGCTAATTTTGAAGCCGATTATGTTTCTGATTATGCAAAAGACGTTTCTGATACAGTTGAAATTAAATACAAAATCAGCAATTTGGAATATACCGCAACGCTTCAAGAGGGCGAAGATGATGGCACAATAAAACTTGAAAGTTATCAGCGTTTTGCTGACAAAATAGTGTGTACTATCAAAAACCTCTCTTCCTCTGAACAGGTTACCATTACACATTTGAAAACGCAGGGACGTCAGATTAAGCGCATTGCTATAAATAAAGTCATTCGTCAGGCTACAGAAACACCTGAGAAGGAATATAAAGTTGTTTCATTCTTTGAGAGCGAAGGCATTTTGAAAACTATAGCAGATATTTATTTTGATGAAGTTGGAAAGAGTATTGGGTTTGTTCTTGATATGAATCAATTTTATGGTGATATTTATGCAGGAAACTTGGTCAATTTTTCTGTGCCAGCAAAAGGCATTTCTTCTGGAAAATTCTTAGTTTTAAAAGTTGAACACACTCTTGAAGGCGGGTTGTTTAGGACTACACTCGGAATCTTAGAGTGGAGTGGTTTGCAATTTCAACAGGGTGACCACATAGCTACTCGTAGCTATCAAGCTCCACCACCATCTGTTGACCAAATTCAACAGAGCTTAAGTGAGGTTCAAAGCCAAGTTGATGAGTTAGACCAGCGTGTTTCTCAGCAGGAGGAAAAAACTCAATTTTTAGATGGTCAAGCTCCCCCTCAACCAGATTTTCAATTGACATCGTTTAGGAATGCACAAGGCGAAAGCATTGTGGAAGCCTCGTGGGACGAAGTGAATGCAACTGATATTATAGGATATGAACTTCAATGGGATACAAATTATAATTTTTATCATCCGCGAACTTTAAGGACTAGTGATACAACCATTAGTTGGGCAGTGCCAGGAAATACAACGATTTATGTGCGCATGCGTACCTTGGATGCTGAAGGTAAAAAGTCGGCTTGGACAGATTGGCATTCAATTATTTCGGCGAAAGATAACGTCCCGCCTTCTAAACCACAAGGAGTAAACGCTGTTGGGTTGTTTCAAACCATTATGGTGCAATGGAACGAAAACACAGAAGAGGATCTCAGTCATTATGTGCTGGAATATGACACTGACGAAAACTTTTCTAATCCTACTCGTATAACACTTGCAGCGAACCACACTGTTATAAAAGAATTGAATGTTAATACTACTTATTATATTAGAGTGGCTGCAGTGGATACTTCAGGCAATCAATCAGAGTGGTCGGATGTGGTTAGCGCGTCTACAGCAAAAATTGATGACGAGAACTATTATGATTATGCCGCTATCAAAAACTGCATTATGCACAACGGCTATATAGACAGCGCTTGGATTTCTGAATTGGATGCTGGATTGATCACTACTGGATATCTTAGTGCTGATAGGATTGAAGCTGGCACTATTACTTTTGAAAAGTTGGCTTTTAGAAGTGCTTTTTCCGTTCCTGAGGGTGCTATTGCATATTGGACTAACTCGCTCGTTGACGAATTATATGGAATAACTCCAAAGGGTTATACAGAAGCTAATTTGCATCCATCTATTACATTGTTGCCCGAAAACGCGCCAGAAGGGAGTGTCGTTGCGGATCTCCTCGCAGCGGATAAGGTGTATGGAAATCATATAGCGGCAAATACGATCACTGCGGATAAATTAGACGTTTCAGAACTATCAGCCATAACAGCCAATGCAGGAACAATCACCGCAGGAATCATCAAGGGTAGTAGCGAAACAACGAAATTTGATCTTAATCAGGATCAGCTCATTGTGGGATCCGGAATAGTAAAGATAGGAAAAGGAGTATTGCCAGACGGCGGAGACGGCATTTTGCTTAATGGCTCAAATCTACATGTAGAGGGTGAGATAGATACAGATTATTTAGACCTTCATAAAGCGGCTATAATTTCTCTAGATGAATACAAAACCTTCTTTTCTCACACTAACCAAACAAAGTATTTCTCGAGTGCTGGTGACTTGTGTGTGGATCATTATACGCTATATGTTCTCAGGCCTATAACTATTACAACGGGAAAAGGAGCGCAAAAATGCTACAAAAATATTCCTATTTTTGAAATATCTGTGAATGCGCATGAAACTTCAGGAAGTGGTAAAACTCAGGCTATTGTGAAGATATTTTATATGTACAACTTAACAAAGACTTTTTCTACCGCAACTTCACAGAGCGTTTCTGCGACATGGAGTTTTAATCTTTGGGATTATGAACATCCTGACGATGACGATGAGGTGATTTTTGAACTATGGCTTTTCTGCGATCGCGGGAACACTTACGTTAACTGGAGCTGGGAATTAAAAATTATTCAAAGTTCTTGTATAATACATGTGATTTAAAAATGAGGGGGAAATAAAATGATGAGGCACCTTTTTAAAATCGTTATAGTCATGCTTGTTTTATTAATTATAGCGGGGTGCATGCAACAATCATGCCCTGAAATTTCTCTAAATGTAACGAGTTTCTATAATTATTTTACAATCGAATTTGGTACAGAGGTTTCAGAGTGTAGCCAGCTCCGTTTGAGATTATCAACGAAGCCCTTAACCATTGATAAATCAGAATTGGAAGAAAACACAACATTCCCGGCAACAACTTTGATAACAGCAACAGATCTTAACCCAGGTGATACTTATTATCTAAGCCTACATTGCCTGAACAACGATCAGGAATGCTGTTTTTACACAGGAATTGTTAGCACTAAGCGAGATAACGATAATACACCTCCACAGATCAACGAGATTGCTGTGAATTATTCGTCGGTGGAGGTTAAGGTGCGCGATGTCCCTTCGGGAGTTAGAAACGTTACGTTAAAATTGAAAGATGATATCCCTGTGCCGAATGTGATAACAGTGGATTTGACTTATTTCCTTTCTGAACGTTCGTGGAAAGCTACCTATACGTTGCCGCACAAAGGCACTTGGCTGTGGCAACTCGAAGCTATTGATAAATCAGGAAATCTGGCGGTTGCAACTGGGACAATTAATTATTGAGAGGTGAAAATCTATGAAGAGAATGTTTACAGCTATTATTGAATATGATCCTGATACAAAGCAATACATTGGAATCGTTCCAAGCATTCCAGGAGTTCATACGGTGGGGAAACTCGATAGAGGAAGTGAGAAAAAACTTGAAAGAGGTGCTTGAGCTGGTATTAGAAGAAACATAAGAGGAGATAGAAAACACTGAATTCGTGGCTCTTGAAATGATAGATGTGAAAGAGTGAGTTATATTCCCATAGTCGATCCAAAAGCCACGGAAAAAGTTCTGTTTGCTCTGGGATTTCGACGTATTCAGCAGAAGGGAGACCAGAGAAATGACACTTTTTGTGAAAGGAGGTTGGTTTATGCCTAGATATCGTGTTTTGAGCGATTACTTTTATTATGATGGTGTAACAAGGGCAAGAGATGAAGAATTCGAAACCACTGAATATATTTATTCCGATGATGTAATATTACTAAACGATTCTCCCAGCACTCGCGTGGTGCTAGCTCATTTCACAGGAGCTATAAACGCCGGAGATGTACAAGAAATAATTATCAATTGGGGCGATGACGAAATCGGTGTTTTATTCTTAGCAGTTGATGGTGAGATCAAACTCCATTACAATGGAAATGAAACTGCACAATTTAAGGACTGCAATATAGTACATCGCATCAGTGCTAATATGGTAAGAAAGGTGGTTATAGAGGCTATAACGGACAGTAATATTTGGCTTGCTGTTCTTAGGGAGGCGAGGTAATGTTTTATACACCGCGCACAATAAATTGGAGTAAAATCTCAGAGAAACCTCTAGCACTTCCTACACATTCGTTTGTGCATTGGGATTTTTCAAATGGGGCACCACATAGCCTTAAAACCATTCCTGTTTCTTTCTTAAATTCGGATTTTCAGATACAAACTCTCATAAAAATAGATGATACATTCTATGCATCCGCCTACAACATGACTAATGACAAAGGTTATATTTTTAAATTTCACCTCGATCAGAACGAGGATATAATCTTGGACACTCAAAAAGAAGTCACTATAGTTGAAGATTCGGTTACCTACGCCGTACCGACAGCTATGCTTTATTTAGATGGATATATCTATTATGTTTTAAGCACCGACCCCTTTACGGAGATGTATATTTATCGAATTGATACTGATTTAAACACTCCTGAGTTTATAAAACACGAAAACAGTTTCTCCTGTATCGGAATGGTCTATTATAAAGGAAAAATTTACGGGCATTCAAGCGTTGCCGAAGGCAACATCATTTACGTGATGGATACGTCATTTAATTTGATAGATCAATTTGAGTTGCCTTATGGTGATGAAATATTCGTGCTCTCAGGGCACGGGGATATGACAGTTTATCAAAACAAACTCCTCTACACGGCATACGGGGCGTTGTATTATGTTCTAATCGATCCTGAAACATGGGAAATTGAAGCACGCCCTGCTAAATGGCATACAAATAAATGGTTTGAATGGGATGGAAAACATCTATGGATGTCCTTAGGGGACGGTGCTTATACTTACTTGGTAAAAGCCGATTCTTCTGTCTTATTGGGTGATGGTATTTATCTTGCTCAATTTCATCCAGTTGAAACCACATCAAAAAACCTGATTTTTGACTCCAACGGCCTGTGCCCTGTTTCCGATTACGCGAGGATTTTCGTGCCTTATCAAGCAAAAATATTTGGAGCGCGTTTTATAAGATTGAGTGATACAAACGGCGAAGCGTATATTGATTTGTTCTTTTCGCTGGGTTATGTGCACTTGATTTTTGATTCAACCGATGTTTTAGTTAAACAAGGCAATACTACCACCTCTATCCAGAGTATCACATGGGATATTGGAACACCTCTCGATGCTTCTATAGATTTGTATCGAAACCTGTTACATGTAACTGTAGGTGGTTCCACTTATTCAATTGATCTTGATGATGTTTTAACACTTCGGAATACTGAAGAACAAGTCACATTGCCACGCTATTTTATTTCAGTCCCTGCAGGAGCTAGTATAAAATATGCTTTCATTCAGTATTAAGGAGGTGGTGTTGTGGAATGGATGAAAGATTTCTGGATGTGGGTTTTGATTGGTGCTTTGATTATCGGTGGAGCGCTTTATATTTTCTTTCCTCAAGATCAACAGAGCGACAAGGTTATCCTGCAGTGGCAAAACGCAAGCAAACAGGGAGTTATCATAGTGAAAGTTTTTGAGTTAGACACAGAGAAAGCGTTAGATATTTTTAAGCAAACTTATCCTGATTATGTTATAATAGATTACACTAAAACAGAAGATGGGATATTGATAAAAGCGCGCAAAAAATAATCTAGAGAGGAGGCCAAAACATGGAGCACAGAGAATTTGAACAGGATGTGGTTGAAAGGCTTGCGGGTATTGAGACCGCTATAAAATACCTCTCAGAAGAAGTGATGGGGCTCAAAGATGACATTGAATATATTCGTTCCCAACTTGAGGAAAGAATTGCCGAAAATGGCCGCCAATCAGCTACCTTAGAACACCACGCACATGGTTTGGCCGAATTAAGAGAAGATTATACAGCGCTGGAAACCAAAACTGATTCTTTAGGAAAGAAAGTTTGGACATTGTGGGGGATAGCAATAACAGCAAGTGTAATGATTCCTATTATTATTCAAATCATTGCAACATTAGTGAGGTGACCTAAATTGGGGAGAAATACTTAGGGAGGCATTTAATAGCTTCGTTTTACAATTGTCAGCGCGAAGACCTTCTAACAGACCCAGCCCGTCTTTTAAAGCTGTTATGGATGGCAGCGATAAAAGCCAACGCAACACCCCTCGAAAGCGAATATCATTATTTTGATAACGGTGGAGTTTCAGTAATGGTTATAGTTGCAGAATCACATCTTTCAATTCACACATGGCCTGAGTACAATTATGCCGAAATAGACATTTACACTTGCGGTGAGACGTTGCCCGAAGCAGCGCTACACTATCTTGAAAATGCCATAGATCCCGATTTTATAGATGTAATAACTTTAAACAGGGGCAACACTCAGATAATTAAGAGTTTATCGGGGAGGTGAAACAAGTGGTCATTACTACAGGAGATAAACCAACAGAGATAGCAATTTTGAACGTTTTAGACGACATAAAAAGAGGTAAGTGCAGAGTAAGATATGCTTTCAGATATGCATTTAAAGAAACCACCCAAACTGTGGAGGAAGTTGATCCCGAAACAGGCGAAGAAGCTCCAAAAGAACTCCCAGCTTGGCAATATGAAGAAGTTATCGATGAGATAGAACTCCCGCTATATTTAAAACCAAATTTAGAGTCAATCTTAAAAACACTTTACGAGCAATCTATCCCTACTTTAGAAGAGTTAACTACTTTAGCAAACTTTGAACTTCCAAAGGAGATTTCATTAAGTGAAGGTGATAACTAATGGCGCTGCATAAAACTAATTACGGTCTCATATATAATGATGATGGTTCTCTTTGTGTTACGATCAGAGATGATGACGTGCCGTTTTCTGGTGTTAGAAGTTTTGCTGTGGAGGAATGGACAACAAATTATTTTGGCTCTGATGCGTGGAACTTTGATAGTGATCAGTCGACATTTTATCCGTACGCGCTTGCTTCGGGGAAAACATGGGAAGACTGTTGGGATGAAAGCCAACGAGCTTACATAGGGGGGGACAATCTAACTGTATATCGTATTTACACTCAATCCATAGATTTAGGTCAGGTTTATTCAGCTGGCACAAAAATAACTGTTTCTTGGAAACATAAAGGTTATTTATGGTTTGTTAGGTTGTTTTATTCAGAGAATGGAACTGATTTTACAGCTTGGAACAAAGATACAGATGATATACAAATCTACGGCGATGCTTCACTTGATTTTTGGGAAGGTTCAAATGGTCTTCACATAAAGATCAATGGTATCCGCACAAATCATAGTGGTCATCCAGAACAATTGCTGGATAAGTGGTATGATGTAAAAATTACTTATACTCTACCAACTGACGCAAGATACATTAAATTCGTTTGGGATTTTTACTGGGCTTATAAAGCGAATAATGGCAAGGGTGTATCAGGTTATATTCACCACCCCCAATTAGAAGTCAAACCCTTCGCCACATCATTTGTGGATGGGAGTAGACCAAGAGGAAAACTACATATACCTTCTAATAGTTTGGGCTTCAATCCTCCCGCTGATGACTGGGTAATAGCATATTGGAAAAAACCAATCGGAACTCATATTGGTGATTTAAATGGTTATAACATAGACAGTTTGGGTGAGCCAACTTCAGGAAATCTCTATATTTGGTGGGGCAAAAATAAAGGTACAAACGAGTTGTGGTTGAATGTTTGGGATGGTTCTTCCGTTTTTCATACAGCAGTGCCATTAGATGTAAACGATTTCTTCAATAAGTGGCATTTTATAGTTTTAACAAAAGTAGGTGATGTTTTTACTTTATATTATGATGGTGAACAGATATTGCAAATGATAAAAAATGTTTCAGCTCTTGCAATGCCAACAACAGGTTTGTTGTTGGCGGATTGGATAGGAAATTCTGCTGAGCCGTGTACCAGTTTATTTTCCAACCTCTACATCGGCAAAGCTAAAGACGAAAACGGTCATTTAATCTGGGATGAAAGTTACATCCAACAGCTTTATCAAGCGAAAAGGCCATTTAGTGTGCCGCCCAAATTACCAATTCTATAAGGGAGGTGAATTTATGAACGAGTGGATAGCTTTGTTGGTAGGTTTTCTGCTTCCACCACTTTTTGCTTGGATTTTAGCTTTGATAAAACCTGCTTCCGTGGCAACTTTTCTTGCAAAAACACTCTCTAAACTCACAAAAGACTCCAAAGTTAGAAACAAAGTTGAAAATCTTATAGGGGTTAAGTTGCTTGAGATCGGAACGGCTATAGTTGCCGAAACTCCTGATAATCAAGAAGTGGCAAAACACATAACCGAAATCAAAGCAAATATTGAAGTTTTGAAAAAGCTTATGCAAAAGTGAGGCGATGATTATGATTGAAATGGTAGAGTATGAATTGGGGGATGTGTTACTCTTACCCAAAGATAAAGCTGTGGGAATTTATACTTGGGTTAAGGAAAAATTTGGCAAAAAAGTTGCCGATACGTTAGCTGCGTTAGAACATCACAATTACATCCATGCTGAACTTTACGTAGGTGGCGGGTATGTCTTAGCAGCTTGGACTAATGGCGTACATCTGATCAGTTATCCTCTTAGTGTTTTCAAAAACTTTGATGTTTACCGACACCCAAAACTCTTGAATAAAACTGAAGAGGCAAAACGTATTCGGGAGTGCTTCGCTGCAAATGTCAGGAAATACTTCAACAAACCTTACGATTTTGTGAGTCTTCTTTTGAACGCTCTGCCTGAGATTTTGTCTTTTGGTTTTGAACCTTTAGAGAGAATGGTGGAGTCAAAACTGCCTTATGATAACCCAGAAGCTATGATATGCTCTGAATTAGTTGCGCGAATGTATGAGCAATGCGGTATAATAATTGAACCGAAGGCGGAATTTGTAACACCTGACGATCTTGCGGAGCATTTTATTCAGATTGCGTAAAGGGGGCGTCTTATGGTTGAGAGATTGGCTTTCTCTAAGTTTCAACTGGAAGACGAGGTAATTAGCGCTGGTTATGCACACCTCTGGATTAAGAAACCTTTTATAAAACTTTTGCCTATAGGAGATGTACATTTAGGCTCACCAACGAATATGTTTTCTAAACTAAAGCAGATTCTAGAGAATTTGGATAACGACACATACATAGTTCTTTTAGGTGATATGATTGATTTAGCTCTGCGAGACTCTCTGGGAGATGTTTATCATGCAACTGCGGCGCCTGATGAGCAACTATACGCTTTTAAAGAATTGTTAATAAAACACAAAGATCGGATTTTAGGAGTTATTGATGGAAATCACGAGGAAAGATTATCTAAGAGAATAGGAGTCAGACCTGTTGCTGAGTGGTGCGATTTTCTTGAAATTCCTTATTCACCGCACGTGTTGGTTCTTGATTTGGCTGTAGGAACAGGTCAAGGAAGAGGCAGCAGAGGAAGATCAAATTATATTATAGTGCTTTATCACGGTTCAACAGGTGCTAGAACCATCGGAGGAAAGATAAACGGAAACGCTCGAATTTTAGAAGTCATACCCGACGCTGATTTATATCTAACAGGGCATACACATCAACCTTCTGTAGTGCATTTAGCAAGGCTAACTGTGGATAAGTACAATAAAAAACTTAGAAAAGTTTCTTCTATGTTGATAACGATACCAGCATGGTTGGGGTATGAAGAATATGCAGCGAGACAAGCTTTCAGACCTTCTGCAACTGGAACGGTTTTGATAACGCTGGATGGAAAAGATAAGCGCATCAGCACTTCTATATCCATGGAACTTTAACTATACTCCCCGCCCCTCAATGCTGATGCGCTCAATGCCTGAGGGGCGGGCATTTATAAATTTTGGAAGGAGGAATAATATGCCGAGGTATAAAAACATAGGTACCAAGGATATTCTCTTAAAAGGTGAGATAATAAAACCAGGCAAAGAAGTTGTGCTTGATCATTATGTGAATATAGAAAATCTAGCATTGATAGATAATACACCGCTTCCCAAAAACACTCTGCTTTCCGATGAGGTGGCTCTTGCCGCCACGGACACAGCTGTCTACACAATTCCTTGGGGTGATATGGCAGAACAAGCTACATTGCATATCCATGTCATTGGAAAGGTCTATGTTTACTTCAATGAAAGTGATGATGATAAAATAATTTTAAATAACGCTCAACTGCTGCACGAAATAACCCCTAAAAACGTGGCATCTATCAAGATTGAGGCTGTTGAAGACAGTACGGTGATTATAAACATAGTAAAATCGTTTTGAGGTACTCAAATGCCTGCCGACACAGTCCCCTGGGGTCTCGTCCACTAGGGATCGGCTGTGTCGGCTAATTTGCTATTCTTAAGTTTCTTTTTCTGGAGTTTAAGGATGTCAGCTGCCATTTCTCTTACAAAGTCGGGTTCATCTGTGAAGTAAGCCCGCCACCAACCAAATTCTCTTAATTGGAAACACTCTTTTGGAAAGTAAATTTCATTATCTGCTAAACTTTCATCAAGTTTTGGAAAATATTCTTCATACCCGTATTTGACTAATGGTTTCACATATACATTATAATGTTTTGTGCCCAATCTTACTTTCGATACATCTATGTGATATAATAATAAGTTTATCACAACTCTTTTTCTTTCGTGCACTTTATGCATAGCTTTTGCTATCATGCGTTCGAAACACTTTTCAAATGCATCTTGTGCTTTCTTGATAAGGGTGCTGGAGGCTATTCCTTGCCTCCAGCTTGGAAACTCTGAGATCCTTTCAACCGCCGAATAAAGATCCATACAGAGCCATTCGATTTTTATTTTTATTGTATCACCTCCAGTATCTTCTGTTGCGCCTTGAGAACCCTCATATAGTATTCCCATCCATCATCCCCGTTGAATCTTTTGATAGCACATACCAGATCACCTTCACACACAAATTTATACAATAGACATAGATAGCGGTATCCAATGCGGATTTGCATAACTGGAAATTTAATAAGCTCAGAATGATGCTTTATTCTTATTAAGAAAGAGCGTATGGAAGGGTAGAAATTTGCTACATACCAAGTTGCTACCGCATGCAGTTGCATATATCCAATTGCCTTTCCTCCATCTCCCACCAGATTTCTAAAATCACTCTCGGCTTTCATAATAGCCAATACTATTAGTGGGTCAATTTCTTTACAGTATTGTGTGTGCTCCTCGATGATTGCCTCAGCTATAGCTTGAGCACGATTGAATGGAATTTTATAATGCACAAGTAAATTAGTAATTTGATCGCTATTCCATGCAAAACTTAAGACTATAATTCCTACTCCCAAAAGCACGAATAACTTCTTCATTGGCATCCTCCTTTCGGTGTATAAGTTCAAATAAACGAGAAATAATGGTGTTTTTAGGGATAATCTACGTTAATCACCATGCTTCGCCTGTTTCATGATGGAGCACTCTAATATCTTCCTTTCCACCGACCAGAATTTTATATCTCACCCCTTTTTCAAAACCGTATCTTCTGAAAGCTTGCAGCACTTTACGTACAGTTGCAGGATTGTTAAATTTGATAGTTTCTACCTCATCAAAGTTGCCAAGATAGATATATAGTGCTTTGCGCTGTTCATCCACAGTGATCTCAATTATCTTATCAAATGGTATAAATGTCGATTTATTTCTCTCAAGTATTTCGATCATCCTCTCGCCTCCTTTAGAATTTTTGAAATTTTATTCAAGAAATTCTGGAGTTTTTTAGAGTTGTGATAAGCCCAGTCGTCAATATCATTAAAGCTCTCCCATTGGAAGATCAAATGAGCTTCATAAAGGTTTCCCTCAAGAAACCCCATTTCCAACTTTATTCCTTTGGTTTCATCGATGGGAAAGGTTATGGTGTGTTTTTCATCGTTAAAATCAATGTAAGAAGGATTGAAATATTCATTTATGGTTTCTAAAATTTTCTGTTCAAGCTTACTTATAATCATTCATCCCACCCCCTTCTCAATTCCTTAAGAGCTTCGAGTTCTTCGTAATAGTCTTCTACTATTTCGGAATAATTAGTCTTGCCAATCGTTGTTAGTAGCACTCCATTAAATTTAACTTCAACATCGCAGCCTAATTTTTCTTTCATCTTCAACATTTCTTTTGCACATTCATCGATGGTAGTTCCTGCTAAACATTCCATTTTTATCAGCAATACACTCATTCTATCACTTCCTCTTCTGTTTCGGTTTTAAGACTTTGGATCTTCTTTTTGAGTGCTTCTATAAGTTGTGAGGCTTGATTTCTGTCAATCTCTTTGAGAGATTCCACTCCAATTTGCTTCTTGATCTGTTGTTTTAACACCTCAGGGTTAACATCAGCTCTTTTAGCCCAATCGTTTATAAGGGCATGGATGTATTTAAGTTGATTCTCTGAGACTGCTGGGGTCTGTTCTTCTTGAATCTGTTGATTGACTTCTTTGATTTCCATTTCTTCGTGTTCAATTTCTTCTTGCTCTCTGAACTCTCTTCCAAGTAATTGCAGTATAGCTCTGTTCTTTGCTTTGGTCACTGCAATTCGCGGTAGGAAGGAATACATCCTGATAAGATGGTTAATATACTCCAGTTGTAAATCAGGTGTTGGGAAAGCTGGAATTTTGCCCCATGGTGAATCAATAGTGCCTGTGCTCATAACCTCTTCTCGCGTTATCTCCTTCCTCTTGATCTTTTTAAGCATTTTCTGCAGGAAAGTTTTATATGCTTCGGTTACGTATTCTAACCTAACCCATTCTTCCGCTTCCACTCCATCCCTCGTGCGTGCCTTTACTACCACTTCAACCCCTTTTTCATCTGCGTGGTGATATACAACGTATGTTGAAATGCCTCTATCTACGCCTTGTTTTATAACCGCAGCGGCGTTAGGTACTTTTTGGTTTTCTACGATATAATACCCATCACGTTTTTGAATATAATCCATAACGATTGATCCCTTATCCTCATATCGCTGGATTTCTGCCATAAACATCCCTCCCTTTTGGAAACTTTATAACGCTTCGTAAATTATTATTGGTGTCATAAGGCCAGCAGTAATCAAATCCCAATTATCTGCTATTACTCTTGCCCATTGCCTTATAGTATGCGCTGTAGGTTTTATTGCGCCTTTTATGTCTTCTAAATTTCTAACAATATCCCAGTAAATTGCATTTTGTAATTCAACGTAGTGCTTTTTGTTAGGAAAGGCACTCTTAATAGCCTCAAAGTGTAAAACTTTAACCGCTTTTTCAAATTCATCAAACGCGTCGTCCGGTACTATGCGCATTGCAAGCGTTTTTAACCCTGTTTCCAACTCGGGTGGTTCCACCCCAAGCTCTTCAATATATGCCGTCAACTCCTCAATTGTGTTCAGCAGCATGTTGATAGCTTGCTCTTTTAGTGCGTTTTGTTCTTCTAATTCTTCATACTCACGCAAAAGCTGTCTGTAGCGTGCTTTAAGATGTTTCAGTTGTTCTTCACATGTCAACATCGTCTTCCACCTCCTGTGGCGTATAGTTCTCAATGATATATGTTACTTCATCTATCACATATCCCGGAATATCTCCCGACCAACTTTCTTTGTATATCGATTCACCTTCATGGAAGATCTCAATATAGCCACCAGCTATATCAAAGTTTTTAATCACGTTTAAAATGTCCTCCATAACACTGTCAGCTACATAAGTGTTTGCCATCTCTTCTGCTTTTGTGTAAACTATTCCAAAATACGGCGATTTATATTTTGCTACTATAAGTCCTTCAACCACCACGCTGTTATGTTCTCCATATAGGATGTTTATTTCATAGCTTGGATAGTCAACTGACACACCAAGCACGATTTTAAGCTGATTTTCCAATATCATATTATCCCCTCCTTTTCAAGTTTTTTAAGAAAAACCCCTATTTCGTCTACCGCGCTTGAAGACTTTTCAGAATCGCGCACGATATGTATTCCTATTGAGTATACTTCTTTTGAATCTCTATCTATATTCAAAATTACATTAGCCCCTGATATCTCTACGATCACAAGCACTTCATCGCGACTTTCTTCGATGTCAACCGCTTTAGAAGGCGCGTAGACTGAAATTTTATGTATTTTCTCTAAAATACCAGCTGGTAACATATTATTCCCTCCTTTCTGATTTTAACATACTTAATTCACATTTGTATATTTTGATATACTTCAAGTGTTGCCCAGTCCGCATCTCTAACTTTTTTCCATGTCTTATACCATCCTCTGTGCCAGTCGCTGATGGCGCCGACTATAGCTTTGGCTGTAGAGAAATATACCCTGAGAAAATCACGTTTTGGAAATTTGGTGTTGAGTTGATGGTGAGCCTTCTTAGTTGCGTTTTCGACTTTGTTTCCGATTTTAACGTAAATTCCGTCTTTTTGTCTCTTAAAGTAAATTCCTTTCATTGGGAGTTCCTTAACAGGATAAAATTTCCATGTATCTTGAGTGGGTCTGCTATAACCTGTGTTATTGCTGTTCTTTTTGCGTTTGGTGCCAACCGGAGCACGATTTTTAACTATAGCAAACTGTACTGCAGCAGCCCATCCAAAAGCGAGCGCGGTTTCTGCGTCAAGTCCGTCCTTTTCAAATTTTGCTTTCCATAACAGCATCATCTTTGGAAAGCGGTTAATCCTCATCAAACCCACCTCCTTTCACTCTTTAAACCGTTCTGCTATTTCCTCTTCCAATTCAAGTGTTTCAATCAATTCACGTTTTATAATACCAAGTGCTTCTTTTCGTGTAGTCCAACTCTCCCACAGCAAAGGCATTATAAATGGCAAGTTGGTATCGATATAATTAGTCCATACATTTTCATCAAAATATTCCATAGCGGTTTCCCAAATATCATCTGGTGTTTCAAGCTCATCTAACGCTTCCCTGAGTATTGCTCTACCAATGACGTAATACAGCAAATTAACATCCAAATCCCCTCCGAGATCTTTCCAGTCCTCAATCCATTCTGCATTAAATTTATTAGCTATTTCAACTAAATTTCCAAGCAGTTCTACATCTTTTGTCCCGCAGTCAAGCATATCAGCCAAAAGGTTTTCATAAAATTCACTTCTCGCCATGCCGTTCACCTCCTCGCTGATTTTTGCTTTCCGCTTCTATATATACCACCTTCTTTATGAAAAATCAATAAACAGAATGTTGCAAGAATGTTAACAAACATTGTGAAATAAAATATAACATAAGGGGTATCTTGAATACCCCAAAATCGTATCTCGGGCATTCTCAGACACCGCCTAATTGGGGGTTGAGAGGCTCATATTCGCACGATCTCACCCTTAGGGGTATAATCATATACCCCGCTTTGTGAAAATGCCTCTATGAGCCTCTGGTAAATCACAAGGTTTAATTCAGCTCTATAAGAAGAAATATTTTATTCCATTTCACAAAGTCAATGATATGAGAATTTAAAAATCATTGCTTATAATCTCGCAAAGCAAAATTTCACAAAGTCCTGAGATTGCAAGCAAAACAAGCCTGAAACTCTCTCTCGCGACAGTAAATTGCGCGCGTGCGAACAAAATCCCGAAAAATCGGGAATTATTTTTGCCTTAAGGTAAATTTAAATAGCTATATTTATAAAAAAAGATTTCTCCCGTCCATTCTAACTCCCTTTTACGTCTTTTGCGCTTTTTCTTACTCCTTCCGTTCTTTACTCCACACCACACCCATGAGCATGCGTATGCTCCGCTGTTTACGCATTTTATATCTCGTGTGCGAAATGCGTAAAGATAAGGGCGTTTTTCTCTTTTTTGGGCGTCTACTTTCTACATACTCAAAAACTCGAGTTAGTCAAGATTAACATAAAATTTAAAATCTGAGTCTATAAGAGAAAAATCGAAATCGTTAACAGAATTGTAAACTCACGATGCTTGAATCGTAACATGAAATCAGTATAATGAGGGTGAGGATTCTATAAGATAATAAAGGATAAGAGGAGGGGTTTATTATGCGCAAAAAGCGATTTTTGAATATTTTACGTAAACTAATGGATAAGGGATTAGTTAAAGTCGAAAACGTAGTAGATCATAAAGGACAACTTGAACGCATATATAGGTCGATAGCAGAAGATGAAGTAATAATCATGATCAGCGTTATTGGTGAGGATGGCGTAAAAAGTGTATATCGCAATGAAAACGCGCTCCAGCGTTTATGGAGCGCTTTACGTTTATGGTGAACAAAAACGTAAAGGGAGGTGTTTGGCATGATTCGTATTGAAGTGGAGCGTGCAGCAGTAGAGGTGTTAAAAGAGTATTGGGATACGAATTTTACAGAAGACGTAGAAAGAATCCTTGAGGAAGAATACTATATTAGTGTAACCAACATTATCAACACAATTGAAAAACCCGATATAATTGACGGCAAAGTGGTGTTGCGTGCATTAAACTCAGACTACGTGCCCATAGCAGTAGATCCAAAATATTTTGGAGGCGTATATTACGTCGGAGACAATAATAACTTGGTTCCTATCTATCCACGTTACCATACAGACAGCGACTACGGCCACGTTCTTGACGTAGACGTAGCAGAATACGTAGGAATAGAGTTTGAAGTTGGAACGCGCTTGCAGCATATTATGCTCAGAGATGTATTAAAACACACCTCATATTATGATGCGTCAGTTGAAGCAGAGTTTAAAATTCCACTTTCACCCTACACAAAGCAGCAAATCGAAGCAATTTACTGGTTTAAACGTTTTAAAGGTTTTAAACGTGATTTTCCAGTTTCTACCCATCTTCACGTTTCTTGGTGGTGGCTATATATGGCCACCGCAAAGCAATACAAAGAACGTGTTAAGACGCCTGATGCACCAGAGGAGTATTTTGGCAGAAGTTATAACAGTTACTGTAATGAAGGCGTTTCACGTTCTCATTATGCGACATTTCATTTGGGAGTATATGACGTCAGCAGTGATAGAGCGGAGCATCCAGCGTGGATTGATACATTCGAATTTCGATTACCTGCGGCGCAGAATTTGCAGCAATTACGCAATTCGATACTCTGGATATACATGGCAGGAATAGATGCATTACGCGATTTGCACTTAACTCGCGATTATAAATATTGGCTGCAGCGCCCTGAGTTCATTATAGCACTCAGCCGCAAGATACGTAAAGAGTTGCTGATTGATGATATTGTATTGATTTCTGCAGTTGACTATTATGACTACCTTGGGCATATTGGAGCAGAAGATATGTATGTTGATGAGATTGACGTATTTGGCAAGAGTATATATCACTGGATAAATTACGAAGTAATTTACCGCTTTGATGGTAAAGATGCAGCACCTCGCATATATTACGGTGATATCGATGAAGAAGTAGAAAAAGGTGTGTATTACGGTGAATATTATTACATTGGCATTGACCGCAAAGAGCTTAAATACCGTGAAAAACGGTTGAGACGCTGGGAGAATGATATATTCTCATGGTTGGGAGTTGATATGAAAGAAGTTTATCGCATAGAAAAAGAGTTAAGTGGTAAATCACGCATAAAACTTTTGAGGGAGGTGGCTTGAGTATGTGTAGGTTAGCCGCGTGGAGTAAGCTTAAACCGCAAAGCGAGGATCTTATGTGGCTCCAAGCATCTAACGGTGGTGACGGGGATGGTTTCATTTACGTAACTGGAGATCTTGACGTAAAAGCCGAAAATGCAAAGGAAAATGCTATAGAATACGTAGACGGGCTTACAATAGCAAGGTTTATGCCCTCCACCCAAAAAACAGCTTATAAATCAAAAAAGTCAGGTATAGTAGAATACTTTACATGGCCTGAGGAGATAGAATATATACAATTACCGCAGAGTGCATTTTATCACACAAGAATAAGGTCAAGCGGAGCTTACGGCATAATGCACACCCACCCTGCTATAAGTGGAAATATATTAGTTATGCAAAATGGCACCGAACGCGTTTTTGAGATAGAAGGCATGGCAGACTTTCAAGGCGTAGCATACTTGATAAATATTGGATACATAAAACCCGAAGCTTTGAAGTTTCTCACGCATTCGAATTGGTTTATAGTAAATACCGCAACCCATAAATTCTGGATAATAAGCGCAAAAAGCTTTGATCCGCTTTGGATGCACGAATTAAGTGATGAAGAATGGATTATAGCAAGCGAAGCAATTAGAGATGAAATGCGTGAATTCCTTGGAGTTATCAAAGGGCGCATAACAGAAGACATGACGTTCAAGATAGAGAATGCAGATATTACATACGTCGAGAAAAAGAACGTAGAAAAATACTATGGCTATTATGGATATAACTCAACGGTGAATAATTCGAATTATACGAAATATTTATACGACGATTATCAAGCATGGGAAAGCTTTTAACTTAAAGGGAGGTGAAGAGTATGTTTTACGTAGCAAGTAAAGAAGTTTTAAAGAGAGTTAATGGAGTATATCATATCACAACCGTAAGTAGCCAAAAACTACTTCAAAAACTGCAAAAAGATAAATGGCGTGTAATTGATGGAAAAGTGCCAAGTCTTATAGTAAATAACATACCCGAAATAGTTTGGAGCAAAAGACGCGTCAAAAAGTTAAACTACCCACTTTATGTGGTCTTAGATGATGAGAATATTTTACTCTTGAGGCATAAAAAAGGGTGGTGAAAAACGATGAGCATAGAAAAAGTTTTTGATGATGGAATACTTGCAGTTTATAAAGATAAGCGATATGGCATATTTTACTTTTACCCTGCGGGTGAAGATCCCCGCGGGGATTGTCTCGGATACCATGAAGTGTTAGAGCTTGCGCAAAATGAAGCAAAACGCAAGGAATACTTAAAGTGGCTTGAGCTTGACGCCTCACGTAATAATACATGGTCAACTCTATTTTACGCAATGAGTATAACTTCAAAGGGAGGTGAGTTTAATGAGTAAAGAAAGGCTGATCGAAAAACTTGAGGTAGTTTATGATGAACTGAGTGAGAACACACAGGAAGTTATAGAAAACGCTTTAGAAGTCTTAAAGATTATAAACTTAACACACGGCGGGACTGCAGGTTATATAATAACCGTAGCAACTGGTGGCCCGCATATCGAAATCAATACGCGCGATGGACTCATTCAAGGATGGTGGGGAGCAGATTATGCGGATATTAGCATTCCATGGCATTTGGTGGAGGAAATAGAAAATGCATTAAGTGAGGTGATCGCGTGATGTATATCAATACCGAGATAATACGTCAAGAACGTTTAAAGAAAATTATCGATACTTTGCGCATAATAAGAGATGTTATATCAGATATAGCAATCGATGATGGATGGCTCGTGATACGTTTAAAACACGGTTCGATAATGAAAACGCAAAATTATTGGCTTGATGCAGAAGACGCAGAATGGTTAAAATACATGATCAAGGAAACTTGAAGCGATCGACTCAATCGACTCAAATCACGCGGGGCACTCAAGCCCCGCTTTTTGCGTAAAAAATCAGGAAATTTAAATCGCATAAGGTAAATTATATATACAAGATTACGTTTTTCGCATCTCTTACGTCATTTTAACCCCATGTTTAGATTACTTAAACTACGCTTTAATTATTCTAACATTATTTTTGTGTAAAAGATGTTTTACATGGTCAATGATATAATCACCATAATAAAATTAGCACTCTCACCTTGAGAGTGATAACATATATGGCATAAAATAAGGCATATGATATGCCTTATGTTTTGTAACATTCTATTAACATTTCTTTTATTGACTTTTCATAATCAGTATAATAGAATCGGATTGACAATCGCAAGAGGGGGGATGATAAAATGGTGATGTATAGCTGGGAGAGAAAAGGAAAGATATACGAGAGGATTATAGCACGCTTGAGGATGTTTACTGATATTATAGCACTTGACTATAAAGAGAAGTTTATTAAGGTTATCCGAAAAAACGGGACTGGAATTATTATACCAGTCCCGGAATTGAAAAAAGATGATATTGACTTTCTGAGAGATGAATTAGTTAAGGCATAATTATTTATATCTTATCATCATCATCCCGGCTCATGCCGGGATCTTTTTTATCCTATTTAACAGGTATACAATTGTATACTATCAGAGGATAAAATTAAAGGGCGCCTTATCGGCGCCCTGACTTGTGAGATATATAGTTTTATGCGTTTACTTTTTTCAAGATGTCTTCAAGTTGTCTCATTTCGGGTTTGCTCTCTATGAGCTCTCTTACTGCTTTCTCTATGGCCCTTTGGATGCTTCCATAAGCTGCTCTCAAAACTCTAACCTCACTCTCTTTCAGCTCAATCGCATACCTCATAGTCCTTTCACCCATCATAAAACCCCCTTTCAAGTTTTTTTCATTGACCCTTCATCTCACTTTCCATTATACTTTATACACCACGCATTATAAAAAGTCAAGTAACAGAAATGTTAACATCATGCTATTTATATGTTATCAACCTTTAATCACATTTAACACCCTCTATTATCCCTTATATCATGCTATCCCATCTCATATCTTATAGTCATTTAACATTTCTCATATCATATAAATCTGAGTTTATTCTATCTAACACTCATATTAGATTCCCTAATCCCATTTTATTCTCTATAATACTTTATCCCATCTTGTATCATTAGCCCTCTTATATCTATATCGATATATCTATATCGTTATATCTATCTAATGTCAAGTATGCTTTACATCTTTATTATATCTAACATGTCAAGTATATTTGACACTATAACTGTCATACTTCTATATAACAGTTAGACAGTTAGAGAAAAGCAGGTATTGTAAAAGCAGGTATTGTAGACGATATATATAATATATATATCATCGTCAATATATCCTCTTATCTCCCATTATAGGCCCTCTTATTCCAGAGTCCTCTCATATCGGGGACTTATACTCTCATATATTCATACGTATACTATTATATATCGTGTCGTAAAAGAGATATTTTACGACATTATAGCTTATATCTCATTACTTTTAGGTTATCTTATCTAACGTATTAGTTATCTTATCTAACATGTTAGTTTATCTTATCTAACATTATACCTCATTAAATGTTAGTTACTATAAAAGATGTTTTTTACGCTATTACCCCTATACCCTTATTTTACGTAGAGAATGAGAGGGAATGGGGGTATACTAAAAAAATTACATTTAAAAATTAAAACTTTTAAGAATTAGAATTCTAATATAGTTACCATTATCATAAGAAAAACGGAGATATAGCATCAGAAGATTTATAGTTTGCATGTTATACGATACAGAAAAAATACATTTAAAAATTAAAATTTCATTATAGTTATAACTACGAGAAGAGTACTATAGTATAACATCAGGGAATTTATGAATTCTATATTACACAGTTCATGATATAGAAAGCTGATATAGTAAAGTTGCTGTTATATAAGAGATATAACTGGCGTATAGAGAAAGGGATAATATGAGAGGCTCCTGTTATAGTTATAAGGCTCTATATAATTATTCGGGTTTTTCTTAAATATTTCGGGTTTATTTCGGGTTTATATAATAAAACAGCCCTCTTATAAGAGGGCTGGGATATGAAATTATTTATTTATAAACTTATAATTTGATTAGCTTCATCTATTAGTTTTCTTATCAAAAAGGGTTCTTTATTTGGTTTGAGGGATTTGATACTTTCAAATATTTCCTCCTCAGAAGAGCCAAATTCTCTCTTCATAAAAAGAGCAGTCGTGATAATAGAAAGTTCACTAGTCGAAAATCTTCCATAATGTTTAACGATATCGAGAATTTCTTTATCTTCTTTTTCGGGGGGCTCTATTTCAGGAGAGAGGGGAATTAACTTGAGAAATTTATCATAGTATTCTTCGATCCAATTTAAAGATTTTGCGGTGTTTATAAACCAGTTCACTCTAATCGATTTTGGCCCAAAATGATATAAGCTGTAATCCAGATCGATTCCAGAGATTGTTTCGTAGATATACATGAGATACATAAGCTTCTTAACAGAAATTTCTTTTAATTCTTTTACCAAGTAGTATACTATTTTAGCTCCTCTAAAGTCTGAAAATTTATTCATAGTTATTCCTCCTTTTAAAAAATGGGGTCATATTGAACAAGCCATACCATTTCTCCTTCAGGGTAAACACTATGTTATATCAAACCCCTGAAACACAAACTCTTTTTCGAATGTTAAACTTTCTTTTATCTTTTCTCTTTTATATCCTATTAAGGCGTTTTTTACGACTTCAGCGAGGTTTTGTAAGAACTCATCCAGAGAAAATCTTTCTATCTCTTCTTTGGTTTCTGGGTGCATTTCAAATCCGATTTTCAAATCATATCCATCATCTGGGTCATAAGACCAGTGATATGACCGGAAGCTGTGCTGGATTTCTCTTTTCACATACTCTCTCGCATCCTCATCATACCCTCCAGGGAAACGAATGTTTGTAAAGATATAAATATCACCCTTCCATTCTCCAGAAAGATATTTCCACTCTCTGTAAAAAGAACCCTTTACTCTTATTTCCATAGTCTCCCCTCCTTTTTATAAATGTCTTCATCCATCAAACGAGAGTTGTTTGTATAAACGTGTTTTAGAGCTCCTAGTTTCATACTTACACCTCCTCAGTTCATTCTCTAAAGAATTTGCTCTGTATTGCTTTCAATTCTGCAACCATTATTATTAATTTATCTATTTCTTTGAAAGCCTCGAAAACAAAGCTGTGTTCTAAGAGGCTTTCGATGTGAGAAATTTTATCCCGTATTTCCTCAAGGGCGCGATAAAGTTCATCCATTTCAATCACCTCCCAAACTTTTTATACCATATTTCTTGAGAATTGTCAAGATACTTTTCAATCCTTCTTAAAAGGTCAGCTACTCTCCCCCCTAAAGAAGGAGAGCTTGCTCTACCGGTTTGACCGGGAGCATTAGGCTGGCTGACAAGCAGCCCCTTTAGATTCTCTTCTTGGGTTTTTGAAAGCTCACGAAGTGCGATATTGATCGCTCCAACTATATCTGCATGCTCTTTGTAACCACAGTTCTGACAAACAAATCTTTCTCCATGGTTGGGTCTGTTGTTTTTTGAAACGTACCCGCACACAGGACATGTTTGAGAGGTATAGCTTGGATCTACATATACAGCTTGAACTCCGTAGTATAAAGCTGCTTTGTATTCGATCTTCTTCTGGAGCGATGCAAAAGGCCATTGCTCAGCTTGCCGTCTTGCTTCTTTATCTTTGCCGCGATACGTAACGCGGTTGGAGCGAATCTGAGTCAGGTCTTCCAAGACAAACCTAGCCTGAGGATGGGATTCAACCAGGGTTTTTGAAACGATGTGTAGCACGTTCTCGGTAAACCGTTTTTCCCGCCTGCTAAGCTTCTGGAGTTTTCGCTTAGCAGAGCGGGTGCCTTTGGACATTAGCTCAGAGCGCAGGTTGTGATAACGTTGTTTTCTGCGTTTGACTTCCTCAGGCAGATTGACAAGATATTTCTTTCCGGTTGTTGAAGCAACAGCCATGATATGTCTTTCGCCAACATCGACTCCGACGATTTCTTTGGGACGCCGCTCTTGAATTTCAAGAGTTACAGGAACCAAGAGAAAGAATGTCTTAGAAGAGCGATCATAACTGAGGATAGGATCACCGATTTTCCCTTGTCGCAGGTACTCATAATGCTTATTCCAACCGTAGATTCGTATCCACTTTAGACGGCCTTGCAGAGTTGAAATGGAAACGTAGATTTCGTTCCAGTTGGCAAATTTGAAAGATACAGTTCTGTTGTACGTGTATTTGGCGATTAGAGACTTTCGCTTTGGAGGCTTATCCCAAAATTTCTTAGTAGCTTTCGAATCTGGCTTTCTGCGTTTCAACTCTTTGAACTGAGCCCAAAGGGTTTTGTAGATCGCAGCGGCGTCTCTGTTAACGTTCACAGCAAGTTGAGCAGGAAGACCAAATCGCTCTCTGATAGTCACATAATATGCATGGTGTAGTTTCTTCACATTAGTGGTCTTATCAGACAGGTTTTTAGACAGCACAAAGTTTACGGCTTCTGTATACGCTTCAGCCGTCTCAAACAATTGCCTCTTTTGCTCTTTTGTGGCGTCAAACTTGAATTTAAGCATAAGCACCTGTTTCATCTTCAATCACCACTATATGAGATTATATTCCAGATAAAGAGATAGCCCCAGTATCCTGTATATAGTGCTTTTAGGTAAGAGAAAACTGGAAAATTAAATATCATTTGCAGTCCTATTACGCCGAATGGAACTACTATGAATGTTATAAAAAGATCTTGTGCTATTATTGACCATATTGGTGTTTTTAAAATAGCATATTTCATAACCTGCAGAGTTATAATCATGCGCAGCGCTAATACTACCCAGAAAGCTATCCAGAGAACTATCATCATACTTTCACCTCCTCAAGATTTTAACATTAGGATGGAAGGGAACATGAGTTTGTGTAAATGTGGTGATTTTAACTTCTTTTGCGTCTAATACAGCGGTAAGAGTCTTTATGATGCGCTCTTTCTTTTTAAACACTTCCTCCTCTACTGTTTTGTCAATTTCTAAAACAATGTGCAATCCATTTGAGGGCGTAGAGACAGCATACACAATATTAGGAAAATAGAGATTTTCATAGACAAACTGTAATTGTTCAAGAGTAAGATTTTCATTAAAATCAATATCTATCATAACATATTTTGGTCTACCACTTCTCGCAGTGCTATGAACATAACTTTTCCATTTGCTTTGAAATTTCAATAATTCACTGACATCGTAGTTCTGATACATGAGTTTTTTAACATAATCGCTTATAAGTCTTTTGGTGGCTTTTACAATATCTCTGGGTTCATAAACAAAGGTTAGTGAGATCGCTTTTGGAAATCTTTCAAAGAGTTCGCTGACAGTATATGGTTTGCCTTTGATCGATTTAATTCTGGTGTACTTATCATTCAGCACCGCCAGATGATTATTGATTTTACTTATGACATAATTCTCGCCCTTCTTAAAATCTGTATAATCTATCACAAAATGGGTTAATACTATCTCTCTGGCTGGAAAATCTGCTTCGGGGTAATACAATTTAATCCATTTCTTGCGCATAAGCAGCAGAAAATAAAAGCCTTCGTTTTCTTTTAAAGAAGGTAAGTATTTTAAAAATTCAAAATTCATTCTATACGCCTCCTTCTCAAAAGAGTTTTGATTGTAATTCTGCAATACGTTTCTTCGTTACCGCACAATATGCAGGGCTTAGTTCGATACCTATCCACTTTCTTCTCAGCTTCTCCGCCACCACCAATGTTGTTCCTGCACCGGCAAACATATCTAAAACGGTATCTCCGATCCACGAAAGCATTTTAATAAGACGATATGGAAGTTCTTCAGGAAACATTGCGGGGTGTCCAAATTGTTTCTGGCGTGTTTCCGGTGGAAACCTCCATAACGCAATAGAAAATTCAATAAACTCTTCTTTTGTTAGATCGCTGTCTCCTCGTTTTTGGAGTTTTCTTGTTTCTTTGGCAAACACAAGAATATGCTCAAAAGGTGTTGGAAAAGAGGGGGCAGCAGGAGAACAAAAACTACCCCAAGCCGCTCTGTTTCTTATTTGCATTTTGTCCCAAATTATGTGAGTGTACGGAATATAACCTATCTCTTTCATGAATTGGATAACATCGCTACTGGTGGGAACGGCGCCATTCTTACTATCTCCAATATTGATACAAACTCTTCCACCTCTAGGAAGCAGGCGATATGTTTCTGCAAAAATTTCTTTCAACCATGCAATGTATTCATGATGTTCCCGATTATCGTTGTACAAATCATACGGACGTTTGTGATATTTATTGTTTCCCAAATCAACATTATACGGCGGCGACGTAATCACTATATCTATTGATTCATCAAGAAAATCTTTTAGAATCTCCAACGCATCCCCTAAATACAATATACCTTTCTCTGTTTCAAAATATCTATTTTCGTTCGGAAAAATATTCTTCCAACTTATATTCTCACTCCTTTCTACCACTTTGGTAGAATTCTGGTAGAATTACTTGGTAGAATTTTCAAACAGCTTATCCAGCTCTTCTTTTAGCTCAGGTGGAAGTTGAACACAGCGAAAACTATCCGTTTGAAGTTCTTTGCCATCAAAATAAGCCTCTATAAACTGTTGCGTGGGATCATATTCTTGGGCCTTAGATTGGTCTATAAGAACTTTGCCATGGTATTTGTCTTTTAGCAACGCTTCTATGGTGGGTTTCATTTCGTAAGCAAAGTAATGAGTTTTGATTTTGATAACTTTCAGACCTTTATAGTCTTTAATATCGACGAATTCTGGATAATATTTCTGCTCAAATTCCAGTCTAGGTTGCAAACCCAATTTGCTAAATATTTTTGCAATTTCGCTTATTTTAAGGTCGTATTCGCCTTCTTCAATTGCTTGGTAGGTTTTCAAATCAATTTCAAGATATTTTGCCATATCTTCTTGCGTGAGATCATATCTTTTTCTATAAGCCATCAATTGCCCGCCTATTTGTGCTTTAAGAGAGATGAGGTATTCGTATTCTAAAGACAATTTTGCTCCAAGATCACGCATAAGTTCGAAGACGTTTGAATAAACCTTCATAATTTCACCCCTATTCTATCCAACCGTCATAAATCCAAATTTCCCCTTCTGGTGTGATTATGATTGGGTTATCCACCTCTCTGATCAGTTCTAACAAATCCTCTAACGTGTTTATTGTAATGAAATATTTGTTTTTCTCGAAGGGGTAATATGGTTTTCGAGAGGCTTTCTTTTCGATTTGAAACTTTTTAAGTTTCTCAAAATAAATCTCTTCCATTGCATTTTCTGCTTCAGGGAACGTGAAACCAGGCCCAGGAGCGTGTTTATCGTGTGCTGATAATATTTGGAACTTCATTTTTCTTCCTCCCTTCTTTCAAGAATCTCATTAAATAATTCCCTTGCTGAAACCTTGTTTTCTGCCCATTTACCAGCCATTTCCCAATAGTATGGCCCCAGTAAATAAACTGTTTCCGTATCTGTTATTACCATACCGAAATCTTTCGCTATATAGTATCCATGGCACTCATAAACTTCACCCTTAAGCTGCACAGGCTTATCGGCTTTATACATTAGGCAAACTTTTATTCTGTCTGGTAATTCGTCAAAGAATCTTGATACTACTTCAGGTATCTCAAGCACATCAACCCACTTCTCACCTATTTTCATTTTCTTTACCCCTCCCTTATTCTGTCTCATCTATACTTTTTAAAAGCTGTTCTGCGGCTTTTGTGTACGGTTTGTAATACCGTAACGCTTTAGCAAGCTCGTTCACATCGACTATGATATATGAACCAGAATCTTTGTCATAGCAAACTCTTACATAGAAAGTCTTTGGCCAGAATGGGTATTTAACTTTTTGACGACTTGTTATACCATTCACTTCTCCTGTAAAAGCAGTTCCAGATTCATCAACCCAAACTATGGCGTTGTTATAATAAACCGTATCTCCATCTTTAAAGAGAGCTGAACAGCGTCTGCTTTGATATTTGTTTTCGCCAATTTTCTCCCATTCTTCTTCACCTTGATAAATAGGGGCCAGAGGCATCTTCAAGAGGCGATTTTCAACCAACTTGGCTATTTTTGGTGCAAACCAGTGCGCAGTGAAACCAGAATGAAGCTGTTTATCAAAAATTGCTTTCATTCTTTCAATAACTCCGATAAAGTCTTCATACACTTTCCACTCGTCTTCAGAAACATGCTTTTTAAGATATTCCCATTCCGTCACACCCAACACCTCCCATTATTCTGATTCCTCAAAAAGCTTTGAAATTTCAGCGCGTTTTCGTTCTTCTCGATCTTTTAACTGTTTTGCGAATTTCAACCCCCCCAATAATCTTCGCTTTTGTGTTCTACCATTGCTTCTATTATATAAAAAGGTGTGATGTGTTTTTCTTTATATAAACGTTTACAAGCCTGATAAAATTTCTCATCTTTTAAAAGTTTTTCTGCAAGCGAATTAGCTAAAGCATACTTCCATTCAACATCAAAAAACATATCTTCTATTTCATCTGCATTTAAGTAATGAAACACAGCCATTCCAACACCTCCTTATATTCTGGCAGGGGCGGTGGGATTCGAACCCACGTTAGCCTTCGGGGTAGAAACCCGATGCTCGATCCAGCTGAGCTACGCCCCTGCGTTCTGTTGATTAATTTTGTTGGAATTTTTAAATACTTTTACGAAACAATCCAGCATCTTGCGAGCCACATATCCATAATCCAATCTATCGATTTGTAAGAGCTCTTTTTCTACCCAAATCTGCACATAAATAGTGAGCCAATCATCTTCTTCCGTCTCTACGCCGTTGTATCTAATCATAGCAGGATTGATGTTATAATTCTCTTTTAAAAACAGTAAAGCTTTTCCTGCTATCCAGTCGACGCTTGTATCCTCACCCCAAGGAAAAGCCTCCAACACTTTATCAAACTCTGTCTCGCTGATATAGTCGAACAATTCTTCGCTCCCGAAGTAATCCACTTGTACAGTGAAAAGATATGCATCAGCCGCATCTGAAAAGCCCACTTGTATTCTTAAATCTAGTTCTGGTATAGTGTCCACGAAAGTGTGAAGCACACTCATCGGTCTCACTCCTCTTCTTGAACCAAAACCTCGCCTTTCACCTTTCTTTTCAGAGTTATCATCTTTCTCCCCTCCCCTTTTTCCATTTGTTTTCACTCATCTGTTCACCTCCCAATCTTGGCCAAGTATTTTCTAAAAGGTTGGAGGCTTTGGCGGGCGCTGAGGCCCACCGACGGTCATTTTCGCCCCCTCGCACTCAGGCGACGGGTTGCCTCCACCCATTCCCTCTCCCACCCCCGCCTTCACGGTCGGGGGGGAACCACAACCTTCACTATTATATATACCACACTTTTCAAGGTTTGTCAAGAGGGTATTTTGAATTTTTGTTAAAACGTGTTCCTATGCCAACCAAGCGAATATGTACAGGATCAAAAACAGTCTTTACCCACCATGCTGCAAAGTTCTCTATAATCTCCCCAATCCAATGCATAAACAAAGCAAAAACTATTATCAAGAAACTAAGAGCATAAAATGGCCACATCAAACTCTTCAGCACCATATAAACCCAATATCCGAGTTCTTTCCAGTACAACTTAGTGACTTCCCAACTAAACCATACAAATCCTATAAAAGCTCCAACAACGCCTCCAAGATAAATACTCAAAATGATTCCCCACATACTCCCACCTCAGAGCCATAGTTCCCCGAGATGTTTTCCAATTAGATGAAATGCTTCTAGTGCCATCTCACTATACATAGGACTTTTGCGTCGCGTGTGATCCCAGATAGATTCGTAATATCTCAAAAGCAAAGAATGAGCTCTGCGCAAATCTCTATATACTTCACATTGATGACGCGCAACTTCTTCGAAGTAATCCTCACAGTTCTCTCCTTCCGCGCCCTCTATAATTTCAGATTCTTTAAAGAACAATTCAAGAGCATTGATGAGAACAATCACCAAGAAGTGATCAAGATCGTAAACGTCAGTCGGGCTAACACCGTATTCTAGCCTATATTTGCGATCTTCTTCGTCCAGAGGCCAGTCAACATCAGGCAAGGCAAACTTAATCATCATTTCACCTCCTCTAATAACTTATCCCTCAAATTTAAGAGTTCCTCAGAAATGGTTTTATACAAAGCCTCAATATCTTCAGGATTATCAAGCTCTTTCCATTCCATATTGGGTGGGTTGGTTGACACAATATATCTCACAGTCAATTCACCGTGATCTAATTGCAAAGAGACGCTGAGGAAGATACAAGTTTTATCTGATAGGCGTCTTGAAAAACGCAACTGAATATCAAGTGTTTTTAATTTTTGGGTGTCAATGAACAAAGTTGACACATTCTCATCCAAAACCTTCACCTTTATACCATTTTCCGTCAGGTCTACATCTAATGCGCCATTGAAGGTCACGAAAGTTAAAAGATTGTCCTCAACCACTGCCAATACTACCTTGTACAACGACATATAAAACCGCTTTGCAATAGATTTTATCTCTTTCAGTAACGGTACAAGATCGTGAAAGGTTTGTGCCATTTTACTCACCCCATCTATGAGTTTCTTTCCACCTTTGGGCTTTCTCTTTAAGATATTCAATCCAATCCATAAGTTCGTCGTAAGGTACAAACACACAAAGGGCGTAAGCTAGATCTTCTAAATCAAACATCATATTTCCATTGAGACTAAATTCAACCTCTTTTTCTCCGAGCTTCAACACACCTTCCAAATTATCAAACATTATAAATGGCCGCTTTTTCATGTCCATATCATGCCAACTCCTTGCAACTTGCACTCTTCCCAACCACCATATTCACACCTATAAATGCGCACCGTATAATGATCTACGACTTCAATATCATCCTCGGTAATTTTGAAAACTTCCTTGTAAGACTCAGGTATTTGCTTATAAAACCAATAAACATCGCAAATTTCATCCAACTCGCCGAATAACCTGCTGATAGCCAACCAAGCCTCCAAAGGGATTTTTTCAAGAATTTCTTTTACATCCTTGGCGCTGTAATATCTCAAGTCTGAAAAAGTCGATAACAACGATAGTTCGTGATTTTCTTGACCATCTGGATAGATATAAGGAAGATCTTCTAAAATTTCCAATTGCTCTATAAATTCACGCCACGTTCTGTCTGTTCGTTCGATAATTTCTTCTGCAGACATCGATAGATCAAAATGGACAGCAGGTGGAAGACGGACTATTTTTACACGATCGTCATGGAGTCTAAAAACCACATAATATTCCATACTCATAGTGCTCCCTCCTTACGAAATAATGGTCGGTTGTGTTCCGCCCTTCAGCCATTCGTAAACCATTTTCAATTCGGTATCTGTTGAATTCATTGACATAACATCTATCACGAACGGCATATCTTCCTCATCATGCTTGAGTTCTATAAATCTTTCCCTTTCGTTTTCACGCCATTCAACATCGACTATTTCGAAATCAGGAATAGAGCTTTGAATGTGTCCGTAAAGAAATACTAGCACATTCACTTCATCATCGCGGGCTATTTGAGACAGCGCAGGAAACACTGTAAAATGAAACCCTCCAGGAAGCGAAACTCGAAGCAAAAGCGTTGCAGTAAAAGGATATTCAGAAATCAGATAAGACAATCTCATCGGTTATCCACCTCGCACGCACCAAGCAAAACTTTTGATTCATTTTGAATTCCAAAAACACAACTTACTAAAAATTTTTGATTCCACATGCCTACCACCCATACTATATCAGAATTAAATGTTGTGAAAGCTTTATTTGCCAGTAGTAAAGAGGCAATATAAAGCTTTTGAGCATCTTCTGTAGAATAGCCTGCGTGATATACAAAACGCCCTTTGCCTTGTTTCACCATAAAAAGCGCATAAGCGACTTCATACTCTGATGTTTTGAAAGAAGTCAAAAATCCAGTTATATCAGCTGCATAAAGCAAGGCGGGAGTAAAACTATCTTGCCAATTTATAACCACACGTTCCCAGTTGTTCCAAAATGGTGCGCCCAAACTTTCGGCTATAAACGGATCCATTATTCTCCCAAAATCGTCGTATCCCATTACAAACAGCCCTGTCCCAAAAACAAAAGAAGTTGCAATCAGCAAACACAAAACAAACTTACTCATCAACATCGCCTCCCCTCCGCCTTCTTGTTAACCACCTTAGACTGGGATCTTTTTTAAGCTGCTGATAATACCATTCAACATCGGTATAGTGTTTCCATGTTTCGGTGGGAACGAATTCATCAATTACCGCATTGTCAGGTGGCAATCGCAACCATTTCTTTAAGTTTCCATAACCATAATTCCATGCAATACCGACTGCAATAATATCGGGTTCATATCCCAACCTGCGTATTCTTCGTTTTGTGAGTTTCAAAAATCTCAATCCAACTTCCAAGTTCACCCTCGGATCAAATAGATCATCATAAACATAATGCGTACCATAGATCTTGTTTACATCCCTCAAGGCTATCCTCGAAATCTGCATCAACCCTCTTGCTTCTCCAGAATCTTTCAAAGGATCACCGTCGCTTTCCGCTAAGATTATTGCCATAACATGCGCGGGGTCTTCATCAAACTCTTCACATTTCTTCTTTACCATCTCCCAGAGCTTCTTAAAATCAGGTTTCATCCTTTCACCTCCAGTCTATTATATACCACATTTTTCTTGTTTTGTCAAAAATTATTTCCAAGATCGCTTTAATTTTTCCAACTCGATCGGTTTACCTTCAGGTAGTTTGCGAATAAGGGCTCGAATCGTATATTCGGTTATGTTGATGTTTTTAGTGAGCTCTTCAATCACCGCAAAATATTTTGGATAAACATTTTGAATTTCTACGCTTTCATAACACTTTGCAACATCTTCGGAAAATGGTAAGCCGTCACGTTTAATCCAAGTAACGTTCAAGAGCCTTTGATCGTTTTTCCAAGTCCATAACAGATCAGCCACAAACGCTTTCAACATATACTCCTCACGTGTTTTTGAAAGACGTTTTACCATTCCTAAAACTCGTTTTGTTTCGTCAAATAGTCCTAAAAATCCCATTTATACCATCCCCTCAACATTTCCCAAAGTTCCGGATGAATTTCATAAAGTTTTTCAAATAGTTCTATTGCAAATCTGCGAAATTCACACAAAACGTTTTCTTTATGCCTGAGTTCAATGAGATGCCCCAATTCTCGAGCGTTTGTTGTTGCCACGAAAGCGGTTTTAAAGGCTTCTGGAAGTAAGTATTTCAAGACGTCATTGGGTAGTTCTTGGATATGGGATTTAATGTATTCTAACTGTTTTAAGTTCTGCTCTGTAATATTACGATAGTAAAGCTCAAAATAACGCTGAGGCACTTCGGGATCAGTGCAAGGAACAACCAACAGATCATCCAAGGCGTTTGTTTTTAAAAGTTTCTTCAGAGCAAATCTAGTAGACTGTACAGTTAAAGAAATATGCCTATGGCGCACGAATTCTTGCAAAAAAGCTCTTGAAACCCCTTCAACTTCGAATGTGTACACGAAATGCTCTAATACACTGTGATGCCCTTGCTCTATCACTAGATAAAGCAATTTTTTATCGTTAGGCCCCAACTTGTTTTCTTTGGAATCAAGCCTGCCCAAAGAAGCATGTGAAAAGCGTATAGCACGCATAACCGTCTCATATGGTGTGTAATGTGTTATGTTAATTTCCATGTTTATCATTCCTCCAGCCAGATTTTCCAAAATGCAACCTTGCCCTCTCTAGCTAACAATCTCACATATGCTTCATCCATAGAAGAAACGATCCTAGCGTGCGGAGCGACCGAACACAGAAGAAACACATTTGCTCTCGTTAAAATTACTGGTCTTACACCCACTTCAACAGGCTCGCCCAGCAACGCTTCTATGATATTAGCGGTTCTTTGGTCGTTGAGAGCATTTATGTAGCCTGCTTTCAATTCGAGTTTGAACTCTTCTGGGTTTAATTGGGCAAAGTTTACTTTGCAGCTCCGAAATGGAAGCATCCACGTGCTGAAACGATCAACAAGAATTCGCGTCATCAATATCGCCTCCTTTTCCTTCCCCTTCGGGGATGTTTCTTTCTTTCTTCTTCGTCTTCAATATACCCCCAGAGCCACCAGACA
>DQYP01000102.1 GCA_011043375.1 Thermotogaceae bacterium
AATTACTGGTACTTTTTATACTTTTCAAAGACTTCAATAATATTCATCTGCTTTTTTTGCTTCATTGAATATCATCACCACTACTAGTTAACACTATCTTTTTATTATTAATTGACTATTCAATAATACCATGAGAAAATATTAGAAAGATTAATGAAATGGTGATCCAGAAAATGAACATAAAGGCAAACGATTTCAGTTTAAGAATATTGGAGAATATCTCAAAGGTGATTTTCGGAAAAGAGGAGATTCTTCAAAAGGTATTGGCGGCCGTTGTCAGTGAAGGCAACATCTTGTTGAATGATGTTCCCGGTGTAGGTAAAACCATGCTTGCAAGGAGTTTGGCAATATCTCTGGGTTTAGATTTCAAGAGAATACAATGTACCCCTGATCTTTTGCCAACTGATATAACAGGATTGAACATTCTCGATACAAAAAATGGTGAATTCATATTCAGAAAGGGTCCTATATTCACAGATGTATTGCTCGCAGATGAATTGAATAGAGCAACACCAAGAACTCAATCTGCGCTGCTCGAAGCGATGGCAGAGAAGCAGGTAACCATCGATGGAAAAACCTACAAATTGAGTGATAACTTCTTCGTCATCGCTACACAGAATCCAATAGAATTCGAAGGAACCTTTCCACTTCCCGAAGCCCAGTTGGATAGATTCACACTGTCTTTAAGTGTGGGTTATCCACCATTTGAGAAAGAAATTGACATGCTAAAAAATATGCTCGAAAGACATCCTATAGAAATTATAAAACCAGTTTCAAGTTCAGAAGAATTGAGAAATATCAAGAGAATTGTTAGAGAAGTACATATCGATGACTCGATAATCGAGTATATAACAAAGATCGTTTTAAAAACCAGATCACATCCAGATCTTGCTGTTGGTTCAAGTCCAAGGGGTAGCATAGCGTTGATGAATATGGCACGTGGTCTGGCGTTCATCAGAGGACGAGATTTTGTTATTCCTGACGACGTTAAAAACGTAGCTGTTGATGTTTTGGCTCATAGAGTCATATTGAAACCAGAAGCGCGTCTCATGAAACGAACAGCACATGAAATCATTGAAGAAATAATAGCCAATGTGAAGATCTTCAGTCACTGAATTTGACAAATCCAGCCGTAGTTGGTAGAATTCTAAAAAATAAAAAGTTCTTGGAGGAAAAAATGCTCGAAGAGGTTATATATTCAAAGAGAGTAATGATCAATCATATGAATAGTTTCATTAATCGTAACCGTAGAAAAAGCCGGTGGGTGTTTTTGTGTGCTTGAGTTTATTTTTATACACCCACACGGCCATGTCATTTCTAATGATATGGCCGTTTTTTTTTAGTTGAAAAGGGGGTAGTACAAATGAGGACACATGGAAACTACATTTTCCGGAGAACACTTAGAGCCTTATTTACAGCTTTGGGAGTGAGCCTCGTAGCGTTTCTCATATTACACTTGGCACCTGGGGATCCTGTGAAGATAATGTTAGGCCCATACGCCACTGAGGAAAATGTCAAAGCTTTGAAAGCAAGATATAATTTGGATAAGCCCCTGTACATTCAATACTTTACCTGGATCAAAAATATTTTCACAGGCGAATTTGGTACATCTATTAGATACAACAGACCCGTCAGTGAATTGATAAAAGAGAGGATGGGCCCAACTTTGATTTTAACTGGCTCAGGGCTTTTAGTCGCTGTTATTTTGGGAATTTTATTTGGAACCTTAGCTGCTTTGAAAAAGAACTCGATTTTGGATTATATAACAACCTTCCAAACGATGTTTTGGCTATCGGTACCTTCATTTTGGTTGGCTATCGTTTTCTTGTACATCTTCGGTCTGAAACTCAGATGGATTCCAATTGCCGGGATGACTTCCTTTTCGTCAACTATATTACCGATTATGACAATAGGTTTGAGGCAACAAGCCTGGTTTGCACGCCCTATGAGAGCCGAGATGCTTGAAGTCTTGAGTCAAAATTATATAAAGGCACTGAAGGCAAAAGGGCTGAAATACGAGAAGATCATTTGGAAACATGCATTCAAGAACGCTTTGATACCAATAATAACAATGGTAGCTCTTCAACTACCTTGGATAATAGGAGGAGCAGTTGTTATCGAAGTTGTATTCTCTTGGGGTGGAATGGGTAGTCTATTGGTAGGAAGCGTTCTTTCAAGGGATTATCAAGTGGTGCAAACTATCTTGCTGTTCATATCACTTGCGGTTGTTGCTGCAAATTTGCTTGCCGATATACTTTATACACTCATAGATCCAAGGATAAGAATTGAGAGGTGATGGAAATGACATCCGAAGATCTGTCCTACGAACAATTGAAAAAGGAAATCAAGAGATTAAAGCGAAAAAGGAGTAGTCAAGTAAATCTTGTTTGGAAGAGATTCACAAAGAATAGATTAGCTTTGATAGGTTTTATAATGGTTAGTATCGTAATATTCATGGCTATATTTTCACCAATAGTATCCCCCTATGATCCATACAAAACGAATCCTCTTGAAAGATTCAAACCTCCTTCAATGAAACATATCTTAGGTACGGATGCACTCGGCAGAGATGTCTTTTCTAGACTTGTATATGGTTCACGAATAGCCCTTGAAATAGGTGCACTGATCGTTCTGTTCGAAGGAATGATTGGTATATCCTTAGGATTGATATCGGGGTATTTCGGTGGAGTAGTTGATAAAGTGATAATGTGGTTGGTCGATGTTTTGAGATCTTTTCCAATAGTGGTGCTTGCATTGGCCATAGCAGGGATATTGGGACAAGGTGTGATCAATGTTGTCATAGCGCTTGGTACCGTTGGATGGACATCCTATGCTCGAATGGTTAGAAGCAAAGTTCTAACGATAAAGGAATTGGACTACATAGAGGCAGCGAGATCGATTGGTGAATCGAACCTCTCAATAATTCTCAGATATGTTTTTCCAAATGTTTTACCAACTGTGATAGTTATGGTGTATCTGATGATGCCAACGGCTCTGATAGCGAGTGCAACACTTAGCTTCCTGGGACTTGGGGTTCAACCTCCTACGGCAGACTGGGGTTCCATAATAGCAGAGGGAAGGATGTACCTTCTGAAAGCTCCATGGATATCAACATCGGCTGGTTTCTTTATAATGTTCACAGTTCTGGGATTCAACTTCATTGGAGATGGTTTGAGAGATGCGCTCGATCCGACATCTAGAAGAAACTGAGGGGGTAAATTCAGTGGGAACATTGCTGGAAATTAGAGACTTAAAGGTGTCTTTCGATACAGAGGAAGGAAAAGTGGAAGCACTGGATGGGGTGAATTTGAAGGTAAAAGAAGGGGAGTTTCATGCCCTGATAGGTGAAACCGGATGTGGAAAAACAGTAACGGGATTGACTATACTGGGGTTATTGGATAACAATGCAAAGATTGAAAATGGGCAGGTCATATACAAAGGAATTGATCTCTTGAAATTAACTGAAAAACAGTTACAACAGCAAATTCGAGGGAAAGAAATAACAATGATATTTCAAGATCCTTCCACATCGTTGGACCCTATTTTCACGATCGAGGAACAGATGTTAGAAGCTTTGGAAAATGAGTTGGAATTGACAAAGGAAGAAAAATTAAAAATAATAACCGAAGAACTCAGAAAGGTCAAATTACCTGATGTCGAAGAACTTTTGAAAAAATATCCACATCAATTATCTGGTGGTATGAAACAACGTGTCATGATCGCGATGATGCTGAGTTGTAGGCCTTCATTGCTAATTGCTGATGAGCCAACTACTGCCCTCGACGTATCCACACAAGCACAATTTCTAAAGATCCTGGAAGATTTAAAAAGGGAAACGAAGATAACAGCGATATATATCACTCACAATCTCGCAGTGGTTAGTGAGATATGTGATACTGTATCCGTAATGTATGCGGGAAGAATTGTTGAAACAGCCTCTTTAAAAGAGATATTCCTAAATCCTCAACATCCATACACTTACAAACTTCTTCACTCTGTACTTGGAATTGAAACAGATATTGAGCAACTTCAGGAGATACCTGGCTCCGTTCCAAAGCTGATAAATCCTCCATCCGGTTGTAGATTCCATCCAAGATGTGAAGAAGCGAAAGATATCTGTAAAACGAAAATCCCGAAATTACAGGAAATTTCTGATGGGCATTTTGTGGCTTGCCATAAGAGGGTGATGGAATGGACAAAGTGTTGATAGAAGTTGAGGACTTAAAGAAACATTATCATACCTCAAAAGGGACTTTAAAAGCCGTCGATGGTGTTTCTCTTGTAATAAGAAAAGGGGAAACATTTGGCTTAGTTGGAGAATCTGGTTGTGGAAAATCCACATTAATAAGGACCATATTGAGATTGTTATACCCAACCAGTGGAAAGATAATCTTTGAGGGAAGAAACATAGCGCATCTTCATGAAAAAGATCTGAAGGATCTCAGAAAGCGAATGGGAATAGTGTTTCAAGATCCACATTCTTCTCTGAATCCACGAATGACGATATTTGATATACTCGCAAGACCTTTAAAAATTCATAAAATAGTTAAGAATCGGGATGATATGGTCCTTAGAATAGTTGAGATATTGAAATTGATGGGACTCCAAGCAGAACACATGATAAGATTTCCACATGAGCTCAGTGGGGGACAAAAGCAGCGCGTAGCAATTGCAAGGGCCTTGATGGTTGAACCGGAGATACTCTTTCTCGATGAACCAACGAGCGCCCTCGATGTTTCAGTGCAAGCCAAGATACTGAAATTACTTGACAAAGTAAAAAAGCAGAGAAACCTTACTTATTTTTACATATCCCATGATATAAATTTGATAAGAGTTGTTTCAGATAGAATAGCAGTTATGTATCTTGGAAAGATAGTGGAGTTAGGGGAAAAAGATCTTGTATTCCAAAAGCCCCTGCATCCATACACAAATGGTTTGTTCAGATCGGTTCCTATTCCAGATCCAGATGTGAAGATTGAGAAAATACCTCTGGAGGGAGAGGTGCCAAGCCCTGTAAATCCCCCATCCGGTTGTAGGTTTCATCCAAGGTGTGAATTTGCCAAAAGTGTGTGTAAAGGAAAGGAACCAAAGTTAATGAAAGTAGAAGATGGCAGAATGGTAGCTTGCCATCTTTATCAATAAAATACTGTTGGGGAGGTCGAAAATATGAGAGTTTCAAAGACACTGTGGTTTATTTTGATCATTTTATTGTTCGTAACAAGCTTCGGTTTTGCCAAAAAAGATACAGTGGTTGTTGCCATGATGCAAGAACCCTCAAAACTTGATCCGATAACTTATCAAGATACTGTGACTGATATTGTTCTATCGCAGATATGTGATCCCCTAATCGAAATCACAAACGATGGTAATTACACAACAGATGGTTCGATACTTGAAAATTATTCCATTTCACCCGATGCAAAAGTTTACACATTCAAGATCAAGAAAGGTATAACTTTTCACAACGGTGAACCTCTAACTGCCGAGGATGTTAAATTCACCTATGAATCTTTGATGGATCCAAAACTGGGTTCACCACACAGAAAATACTACGAAGACATTGAAAAAATAGAGATAATAGACGACTACACATTGAAAGTTTACTTGAAAAATCCAAATGTCATATTCCTTGCAACCGCGCGATTGAGAGGACACGTTTTACCAAAGGATTACATTGAAAAAGTGGGTTGGGATGGATATCAACAACATCCAATTGGAAGTGGCCCCTACAAATTCGTGAAGTACATAAAAGGTCAGGAGATAGTTCTTACTGCAAATGAAAATTACTGGGGTAAGAAACCGAAGATAAAAAAACTGATATTCAAATTTTATCCAGAATCCGCTTCAGTTGTTATGGCACTCCAAACAAAGGAAGTTGATTACGTCATTGGATTATCAGCAGAAGATTTTAAAATGCTCAAAGAAACAGCTTCCAATGTATTGAACTTTGGTACATACGCAGAATTCGCTGATCACAGAATAGCGTTCAACAAACGACCGGACTGTATATTCCATGACGTTAGACTTAGAAAAGCCATTGCACATGCAATAAATGTTGACGAGATCATAGCCGTTTCAAGAGGTGATATGGCTATCAAAGCAATTGGTAGAATACCTAATTTCCACGCTGCGTTTTCACAGGATGTTCCAACATTCGATTATGATCCCGAAAAGGCTAAAGAGCTGATGAAAGAAGCAGGCTATCCAAATGGTTTCAAAACAAAAGTTTACGTGGCATCGAGTGCTCAGGAAGCGATTCTCGAAGCTCAAATAATGCAGCAACAACTCAAAAAAGTTGGTATTGATCTCGAAATTGTCACCCTCGAATGGGGAATATATCTCGATGTAACGGCCGAAGGTGAAGCACCAATGTTCATTGAAAATTGGCATGCCTCAGGTCCTTCACCATACAGTTTTGTAGAAATTTGGCATTCAAAATCTGGTTGGAATCCAATCTTTGGAACGTACCACAACCCGAAGGTCGATGAGCTAATAGATGAGATAAAAGTGACAATAGATCCAAAGAAAAGATGGGAATTGTACAAGGAAGTCCAAAAATTTGCACTCGGTGATGTTGTATGCATTCCTCTTTATTGGCCAATAATAGGTGTGGCTTACAACAACGAACTGAATATACCAAAGGAGTTATTCAATGCGTTCAGAATTCCTCATTATCATATAAATGAGTGGAGTTTCTGATTTTCAAGGGAGATGGGGGATATCTCCATCTCCTTACAGAATTCAAGCCAGAAAGCCCATCCCTTTTAAGGGATTGGGAGGATGTCAAGATCAATATCATTGGAGGTTGTAAAGTTGAATACAACATCATTGAAAGAAAAGATTTTAAGAGAAGTTGATAACATAACGCAAGAACTATTTGAATTGGCAAAGAAATTGAAAGAAAATCCAGAAATAGGATTCAAAGAGTATCAAGCTAGTGAATGGATAACTGAAATCTTAGAAAAATATTCCTTTGAAGTTGAAAAAAATATTGGTGGATTGGAAACGGCATTCAAAGGAACTTTAAAACTTGGGGCTGGTGGCCCAAAGGTGGCCTTTCTATGCGAGTATGATGCCCTACCAGAAGTTGGTCATGGTTGCGGTCACAATCTGATAGCAGCTGCAAGTTTGGGAGCCGCAATTTCTCTATCAAGAATTAAAGGACTCAATACCGAGATAATCGTATTTGGTTGTCCGGGTGAAGAGAATGGTGGTGGCAAGGTTATCTTAGTGGAAAAAGGGCTGTTCGATGGTGTAGACATTGCCATGATGGTCCATCCTTCCACTGAAAACTGCGTATATTCTACTTCATTGGCATTGGATGCGTACGAATTCGAATTCAAGGGAAGAAGTTCACATGCAGCTGGTGCGCCAGAAAAGGGAATAAACGCTCTGGATGCTGTTATACATTTCTTCAATGGTATAAATTCCCTTAGACAATATTTGAGAGAAGATGTGAGAATTCATGGAATAATATCAGAAGGTGGAAAGGCACCAAACGTTATACCCGATAGAGCCGTGGCCAAGTTTTACTTTAGAGCCAAAGATAGAGAATATCTCAACGAAGTCACTGAAAAAATTTTCAACGTTGCCAAAGGTGCAGCCACTATGGTTGGAGCAAAGGTGGAATGGCGAAAATTCGAGCTTTCGAACGACGATCTCAAGCCAAACAAAACCCTTGCAGAAACTTTTGAGAGAAACCTACGCTTTCTCGGGGTTAGTGATATCGTTTCTCCAAAGGAAGGACGTGGCTCAACAGATATGGGGAATGTCAGCCAAGTTGTCCCAGCGATACATCCTCACTTATCGATAGGTGATAAATCCTTGATACCACATTCACGGGAATTTGCACAGGCTACCATGAGTGTGAATGGTAAAAAATTCATAAACCTTGCCGCTAAAACCATGGCTCTTACTGCTCTAGATGTTTTAACTGATGAGGAACTCTTCGAGAAAATAAAAAAAGAATTCATGAAAGATTATGATTAATGTATAAGGATGATTCTATTTAATCCTTCGACAATAGGTTGTCGAAGGATTTTTTTGTAGTAAAATATTCAAGTGAGGCATTCGATTTGGAAAGGATTTTTAAATTGAAAACAAGTGAATGGTTAATAAAATACAATATAAGGCTCAAGAAAAGCTTGGGTCAAAATTTCTTATCGGATAATCGAGTAGCGAGCAGGATACTTGAAAAACTCGATTTAAATAGTGATGATACCGTTATCGAAATAGGTGCGGGTGCGGGAACCCTTACCGAGGAACTTGCTAAAGTGGTTAAAAAAGTAATAACATACGAAGTAGATTCAAACTTAAAAACATTGTTAAGTGATAGACTAAAACCCTTCAAAAATGTTGAATTAAGATTCGAGGATTTTTTGAAGGCCAATCTTGAAGATCTGAAAAGTGATAGTTTATCCTACGTGGCAAATATACCCTATTTCATAACCTCTCCAATAATAGAGAAAATACTTCTTGAATCTCCAAAATTCAAATTCGCGGCTCTCATGGTGCAAAAGGAGCTTGCTGAGAGAATTATGGCAGTTCACGGCAGCAGAAAATTCGGTTCGATATCGTTCTTCGTGCAATATTTTTGCAATGTTGAAAGGATTTTAAAGGTATCAAGATCCCATTTTATTCCCAATCCAGGAGTTGATTCAGTGGTGGTGAAATTAACACCTAAATATAGAGAGAATATTTCAGAGGATACAGTAGGATTGTTCAGATTCTCAAGAAGACTCTTTTCACAAAGGCGCAAAATGCTCAAGAATATCTTAAATTCCATGGGATACTCAAAGGAACAGCTTGAATCACTTGATGGAATCATCGATTTAAAATTGCGACCTGAGCATTTATCTGTTGATCAAATAATAAGACTGTATCATCTTCTTATGAGGTGAAAGTGTGAAAAACGAGATGTACGATGAGCTCATAAAAAAAACCTTAAATTCTATAACTGAGGCGATAATAATAGTTGATAAGGACAGTAAAATCGTTTACATAAACCAATCAGCGTGCAATATCCTTGGGCTTTCCTCTGATAATGTTATTGGAAGAGAAGTTAATGGTACGATCCCAAACACAAGATTACACATAGTCCTGGAAACAGGCAAACCCGAGTACAACAGGATTCAAAAATTACACGACAATGTTATCATAACTTCCAGAATCCCAATACGTAATGAAATCGGAGAGGTCATAGGTGCAGCTGCAGTGTTTAGAGACATAACCACGGTTCAGAAGCTCGCAGAAGAGGTTACAAACTTACGAGAGATTGAGGCCATGCTTTCGGCTATTATCGACTCAACCAACGATGCAATATCGGTGGCAGATTCTGAAGGAAAGGTAGTTCTTGTGAATAGAGCGTATACGAGGTTAACAGGTTTATCACCCAAGGAAGTTATTGGGAAATTAGCAACTATAGACATAGCTGAGGGTGAAAGTGTCCACATAAAAATTGCAAAAGATAAAAGACCAATATACGGTGTTAGAATGAAAGTGGGACCTTTGAAAAAAGAAGTATTGGTGAACGCATCACCGATTTTTGTCAACGGTGAATTTAAAGGAAGTGTTGGGGTAATACATGATGTTTCCGAAATGATAAAACTTGTCGAAGAACTCGAAGACGCAAAGAGGATCATCAGAAAGATAAAAGCAAAGTACACTTTTCAAGATATAGTCGGTAAAAGCCCAAAGATGATCGTAGCGATAGATCAAGCGAAAAAAGTTGCAAAAACTCCTGCTACAGTCTTATTACGTGGTGAAAGTGGAACTGGTAAGGAATTATTTGCACATGCAATTCATAATGAAAGCGACAGAGCAAACGCACCGTTCATAAGTGTCAATTGTGCTGCCCTTCCCGAAACAATTCTTGAATCAGAGCTCTTTGGTTACGAAGAAGGTGCCTTTACAGGTGCGAAAAAAGGTGGAAAAATAGGGTTGATAGAGGAAGCAAATAATGGAACCCTCTTCTTAGATGAAATTGGGAAGATGAGTTTAAAAGTCCAATCAAAATTGTTGAGATTTCTACAGGATAGGGAAATATACAGGATCGGTGGGGTGAACCCAATAAAACTCGATGTTAGAATAATAGCAGCGACCAACATGAATCTGGAAAAGATGGTTGAAAAAGGTGATTTCCTACTTGATCTTTATTACAGATTAAATGTTGTACCGATATTCATTCCACCACTCAGAGAGAGACTGGAGGATTTAGAAGAACTGGTACATGTCATAATAAGAAAACTCAACCAAGAGTTTGGAAGAATTGTGGAGGGTATAGATGAAGGTGCACTGGAACTATTGAGAAAATATCATTGGCCAGGTAACGTAAGGGAACTGGAAAATGTTCTTGGACGAGCTATGATAAATATAGAATACGATGAAAAGAGGATAATGAAACATCATATTCCACCGTTGACCTTCGAACAGGTGGATAAATTAATAGTTCAGGATTTGGATCTCAGTTCATTGAGGCTGAAAGATGTGATCGAAAATGCTGAAAAAGCCGCTATAAAGGCTGCATTGAAGGAAGCGAACGGTAACAGGGAGCGAGCAGCAAGAAGCCTTGGAATAAGTGTTAGAAATCTTTACTACAAATTAAAAAAATATGGATTCATCGATTGATGAAGAAAGCAGGATGGATTCTTTTCTCAAATCTACAAATTCACATTTCAATTGTTGACAACTTCTCTATTAATTATTGACATAAAGATTTGAAAATGATAAAATCCAATAGCGGACGGGTGCGTAGCTCAGCGGGAGAGCGCTTCCTTCACACGGAAGAGGTCGCAGGTTCAATCCCTGCCGCACCCACCAGGGATGTGAGAGATGGGCCGTTAGCTCAATAGGCAGAGCAACTGATTCTTAATCAGTAGGTTGCAGGTTCGATTCCTGCACGGCCCACCAGGGCTTTGTAAGTGATTAAACAAAGCAGAAGCCACCCGGCTTCTCACCTTGGAAGTAATGTTTAACTCCAAGGTTAATATTGGTGGTTGAATATGAGCGGGTGGTTTTCACCTGCTTTATTTTTATAGAAAAGGGGTTGATACAATTAAAGAATTGGATCTCAAGAAAAATGAGGAAATTAGGGCTTACAAAGTGAGATTGATCGATGAAAACGGCAAACAACTTGGAATAGTTCCAACCAGCAAAGCTTTAGATATTGCAAGAGAAAAGGGATTGGATCTTGTTCTGGTTTCACCTAACACAGATCCACCAGTTGCAAGGATCATGGATTATGGAAAATATAAATATGAGATTACCAAAAAAGCAAAGGATGCACGACACAAACAGAAAAAAACACAATTGAAACAGATGAAATTCAGACCTAAAATAGACGTTCACGATTATCAAACCAAACTAAAACATCTGAGAAGATTTTTGGAAAAAGGTCACAAGGTTAGGGTTACAATAATGTTCAAAGGAAGAGAAATGTCATTTACTGACAAAGGAAAGGAAATTTTGGAGAAGATCGCTGACGATCTCCAAGATATAGCTGTGGTTGAAGGTAAGCCAAGATTAGAGGGCAGAGATATGTGGTTGAATTTACGTCCAAAAGATTCGAGGAATTGAACAAATGGGGAGGTAAGTAATATGGCGAAGTTGAAAATGAAAACTAAAAAAAGTGCAAAAAAACGTTTTAAAATCACTGGTAGTGGTAAGATAATGAAGAATCATTCTGGAAGACACCATTTCAACGAGAAGAAGCGTAACAACAGAAAGAGACATTTGAGACATAAAGGGCTTGTAAGTGATGCTGACAAGAAGAGAATCAAGAGAATGCTCGGAATATAAGTTGAAACAATAGTTAGGAGGGGTTACGATGAGAGTAAAGCGAGCGGTAAACGCCAAGAAAAAAAGAAGAAAATTTTTAAAAGCGGCAAAGGGATACAGAGGAGCTTTAAGCAGGAGATACAAGTTGGCCAAGCAGCAATATTATAGATCTGGTGAATATGCATATGAGGGTAGAAAGCAAAAAAAGAGAAATTTCAGAAAACTTTGGATAACGAGAATAAATGCGCTTGCTAGACAAAATGGTTTGAAATACAGTCAATTCATACATGGTCTTAAATTATCGGGAGTTACTATAAACAGAAAGATGTTGGCTGATTTAGCTGTGAATGACCCATCCACTTTTTCAAAATATGTTGAAATAGCAAAAGAGGCTCTACAAACTGAAGGATCAGCTGTTCAAAATTAAAGACGTCAAAAAGCAAAAAGCCCCATCTAAAAATAGATGGGGCTTTTATATATATTTCTTTGATAGTTACTTCACTCTTCGGATAATATTCTTTTAATTTCCTTTTCAGCCCACTCGAGCGCTTCTTCAACTGTCATCTTCTGGTGTAAAGCATTGGACACAGCGGTTGATACAGCACCTCTTATTTCGTTCCACTGGGCTGGTTTAGGATCTATACTTCCATATGGGATCTGCTCAACTGGTACGGCAAGTAAAGGTGAATTTTTAACGAAGCTTTTCCATGCTTTTGTTTCAAGAGCGCTCTTTCTCACAGGCATGTAACCTGTCTTTATAGCCCAGAATGTTGTTATATCTTGACTGACCAAGAATTTCATAAATTTCCACGCTGCTTTCTTTTCCTCCAGTTTTGCAGTGGAAAACATCACAACATCAGTTCCAGCAAATGGAGGAGCATATGTTTTCCATTTTGGTATAGGTGCCCAAGTCCAAGCATGCTTACCTTTACATGCACTCTCGACGTAAGGCATTCCGGCTGTACTACCAAAGTATATCGCAACCTTTCCATCACCAAATGGGCCACTCAGATATCCACCTTGCATATAGGCTGCTTTATACTTGTGGACGAGGTCGACCATTAATTGTAATGCTTCTTTTGCTTCTGGGCTGTTCACAGTCACTTCACCGGTCTTTTCATCGTAGATTTTCCCACCATTTGCTCTCAAGAAAATTTGAAATGTATCAACGGTTGGCCTTATACCCAATCCATATTGGTCAACAGTTCCATCTCCATCGAAATCCTGTGTAAGTATCTTAGCAACTTCTATCAATTCGTCCATGGTCTTGGGTATCTCCAATCCTTCGAGATCCAATGCGTCTGTGTTTATAAACATCAAATAGGTACTCTTGTTGAATGGCAATGCATAGACTTTGTCATCCCAAGTTACCATTTTTCTGAATGGTTCAAAGATGTCCTCCCATTCTTCTTTTGAAAAACCGATCAGTGGATCGTTGATATAAGGAGTAAGATCCTCTATATATCCACCTTTCAAAAGTTTAGAAGTCCAATTCGAATAAGATTGAGATAAAACCGGCAATGTACCTCCTTGAGCGCTTGCAAGTAACTTCTGCAATAAAGCACTGTAATTTCCTACATAAACTGCCTTTACTTCAATATCTGGATTAAGCGAATTGAATGACTCGACGATCTGTTTAAGTGCTTCACCATGACCACCACCCATGGCATGCCAAAATTCAATGGTCAATTTCTGAGAGTACAAAGTTGTTAACAACAAAAAACTAAACAACACAACGATACCAATGAGCACTTTTTTCATTTTTTATTCCCCCCTTCGCAATTGATAGTTATTCAAGATTTCTACCAGCCTTCCAGCCTGCTTCAGGGTATGATCCATATTTTTGGAAGCATCTATGATGTAATCCGCAACTTTGAGTTTTTCCTCTCTTTCCATTTGTGAATCGATTATTTTCAACGCTAATGAACTCGAAATATTGTTTCGCTTGACGAGTCTCTCTATCTGTATATCCTTTGGGACATCCACAACCACCACAAAATCAAACCTTTCTATCAATCCCAATTCTGGAATTAAGGCACCATCCACCACTATTATATCCTTTTTATCCTTCAATTCCTCGATTTTTCTCCACAACAATTTTATCATTTCGGGGTGAACCACTTCATTGAGCTTTTTAAGGGCTTTTTGTGAATTGAAAACGATATTTCTCAACTTTCCTCTATCGATTTGATCACCATTCAAGATTTTCTCACCAAAGATGTTTACAAGCTTCTTCTTCACAGCTTCTAACTCCAAGGTCTCGTGCCCCACTTTATCCAGATCTATGACAGTTATACCATGTTTTCTCAAAAAATTCGCGACTGTGCTTTTACCAGAACCAGCACCACCAGTCAAAGCTACTAACAAGATATACTCATCTCCTGAACAGATTTGAAAAACTCAGAAGATCCTTTCTTCTCAGCATTTCCACATAAGGAACGTTATAGATGATCCCATTTGGAGATTCATTGTAAAAAGGTCTATTGCAAAAATCACATCCACTTGTTAGAAAGGCATTTATCAGATCATCAGAAAAATTCGTTTTGAACATCTTTATTTTCTCGCCCTCATAGAGTATCCTATCTCGTTCAATATTTTTCTCAAATACCAAAAACCTTGCAAGTTGTATCTTTCTATAGGATTCCACCGAAGGTCTTGAATAGTCCGCCATTTTCGTGCCCTTTATCGGAGTGAACGCAAAAAGAGCAACTTTGACATTCATTTCTTTCATTTCATACAGGAAATTCACAGCTTGTCTCTCCGTTTCACCAAGACCGATTATCAAATGTGTAGACACTCTGTTTGGAAAATGTAATGCAACTGTTTTTATCAACTCGATATGCCTTTTCCATGAGCCACCCTTGACAACTTCAAATAGTTCTTTGGTAGCCGCATCTACAGCTATACCGATCCTCTCTATACCAAGATTGAAATAATTTGTCACTTCTTCGAAGCTCTTTGGCCTAACTGAAATGGATATCGGAATACCAAACTTTTTGAATATCCTGATTACTTCCAGTAGATGTTCTTCATAATTCACACTTGAAACAACTTGAAAACAGATGCGTTTAACAGTGTCTTTTTTTAACAATATCTCTAATCTTTTCTCCACAAGATCCATCGGAAATTCTGGCCATGTAACCCTTGAGAGTTTCAAAATATCAGCTTTGGAATTCCTCGCATGGGTGCAAAATTTGCAGTCGTATATACAACGCCCTCCAAGCACGAAATAAAGGGTTGGAAGTGGTTTTCTGAATTTAAAATTCACCAGTCCCAACTTCGACGCTGTTGCAAAGGAAACCCCTATGTTCATCAACTATACTCCTTTATAGATAGTTCTAACTCATCAATCAGCCTAAAAACTTGATAGGCACTCTTCACTTTCTTTAACTCATCACGGAAATACTTGGACTTTCTGAGGTTCTTTGAAAAGGCTATACCAAAAGACTTATATTTCCTAACGGCTCGCTCTTCCTCATAAAAATTCAGCATATTATCGAAGTGTTTTCTCATCATATCGATTACCTCTATTTGGTCGATCTCTTTCACGTCACCTTCAATGAAAAAGGCATAGAGCTGATCAAAAATCATTGGTCTCTCTTTAGCTCCACGCGCAATCATAACACCATCGAATCCCATGTTCAAAGCCTTGATCACGGATTCCACATTGAAGATGTCTCCACTGAGAAAAACCGGTATCGAGAGCTTTTCCTTTATTCCATACACGAATTTCCAATCGGCACTTCCAGAGTATCCTTGTTGCACCGTTCTACCGTGAATTGTTATTAGATCAACCCCAATTTCTTGAAGTTTAAGACATATTTCCAGAAGATTTTTTGACTTTCTGAATTTGAAAGAAATTGGCTTTTCAAGATGATCCTTCAAACATTTGGCAATGTCATACAACTTTTGAGGTTCTTTCAAAAGCGCCGCACCGGAACCAGTTTTCATGACCTTTCTCACTGGGCAAGCACTGTTTATATCTATCCAGTACGCCAAATCCTCAATTTGCTTTGCAGCTTTACATATGATCTCGGGATCGTTTCCGAATAATTGAACAGCCGTTCTGGGTTCATCCATTTTTGGGAGCATCTCCACGGTTTTTGCGTTTTTTTCCAACAGAGCTCTTGCATTGATCATTTCAGTAAAACAAAAAGGAGCCTTGTATTCATAACAAAGTTTTCGGAAAGGATAATCGGTCACGCCAGCCATGGGTGCGAGACCATAGAGTGCTATTTTTTTATCCTTCAATTTGACACTCTTCATATTACGAATATACCTCCATCAATTCCTCGATTATTGAATCTGGGACGAAACCTTTTACTGATTTTCCAGTCTTCAACCTTTTTCTCACATCACTCGATGAAATCTGTATGAGAGGTAAATCCATCATCAGAAACTTTTCTTTGAAACTCAATTCCGGACTGACGCGATACCTCGGATAAACACAGACTTGTGATTTAGCAATTATTTCTTCATATTTATACCACTTGTGAAACATCTTTGCCATGTCTTCGCCGATTATCAAATATGGTCTTTCTCCCATCATTTTTATGAAGTGTTCTATGGTATCTATGGTATATGAAAGCCCTCCTTTTTTTCTCTCATAATCATTAACCTCTATTTCTTGAAACTCCTTGAGACAATCAATCACCCATCTGTACCTTTTTTCAAAGGGTGCCAGGGTTTCCGTTCTCTTATGCGGAGGCTGATAAGCTGGTATCACGAAAAGCCTATCGAGTTTCAAATATTCAATTGAAAGTTGCATTATTATTATATGACCATTGTGAATAGGATTGAAAGAACCGCCGAATATTCCATATTTCACCTGTATTCGAACTCCCTATCTCCTATTATTACAGTATCACCAGGTTTAACGCCGAGTTTTCGAAGTTTTTCGTTCAACCCTGATTTCTCCAATATACCCATGAAATATCTCAATCCATCCGTATAATCCATTCTTATTTTTCTCATGAGTTTCATTACATCTTCGCCTAAGATTTCGAAAACTCCCTCATCTACCTTTCTAACATCGAAATTCACTTTTTGATATGTTTTTATGCTTATGCTCTCGAGCGTTATGGGAGTTATTTCTTCCTCAGGAATTTCCTCATAGGATTTAACCAACTTTCTCTGCTCCTCGAGTATTTGCCAAATTCTATACTTCAATTCCTTAAGATTTTCACCTGTCATGGCAGACACGAAGATTATTTCTTTTCCAATATTTTTAAAATAATTCTCGATCCTTTTCAGGTGATTTCGATTCGTAACCATATCTAATTTGTTGCCAACGATAATTTCTCTCTTTTCTGCAAGAATAGTGTGGTATTTTTCCAATTCCTCCCTTATATCTTTGTAATTCTCAATGGGATCACTCTCATTCAAAGGAGCAAGATCTATAACATGCACCAACAAGAGACATCTTTCAACATGTTTTAAAAAAACATCACCGAGTCCGACACCTTTATGTGCTCCCTTTATGAGTCCAGGAATATCGGCTATAATGTAGCTTCTATCATACCCTATTTTTACCACACCAAGATTCGGAACGAGTGTCGTGAAAGGGTAATCGGCTATCTTGGGTCTGGCATTACTCAATTTGGAGATTATGGATGATTTTCCGACATTCGGATACCCTACTAAGGCCACATCAGCGAGTAATTTTAGCTCGAGGATTATCCATCTTTCCTCACCTGGATCGCCATTTTCCGCTATCCTTGGAGTCTGATATGTGGGAGTCGCAAAATGCGAATTCCCCTTTCCACCCTTGCCACCACGTGCAACACAGACAATCTGGTTATCTTTCTTCAAATCTGCAATTATTTCTTTACTTTCTGCATCTTTAACAACCGTTCCGATTGGGACCTCAACTATTAGATTTTTTCCACTCTTTCCATGTCTTTTTCCACCTTCACCAGGACGACCATTCTCAGCCACGAAATGTTTTTTATACTTAAAATCAATGAGGGTATTCTTTTTGGCAGTAGCTTTTATAAAAACGCTTCCTCCGTTACCACCATCACCTCCATCAGGCCCGCCCTTTGGAACATATTTCTCTCTTCTAAAACTTATGGCGCCGTTACCACCTTTACCTGCTTTGACAAAGATCTTAGCGTAATCTACGAAATCCAAATTCATGGTTCAATATGTACCTCCAAATCTATTCATTTTTTATTATCTCCAATGTTTCACCATTAGGGCCTTTGAAATGGCAATAGGTGAATTCTCCTGATTTGGTAAGATCAGTTTTCAATTCAACACCAGCATTTTTGATCTTTTCAAAAGCCTGCTTGATATCCTCTGGTTCAAAGGCTATGTGAATATTGTCGTTGAAATCGATTTTCTTTCCTTTCAACTCATTCGGAGCTATCAGTTCTATCAAAGAGTTTCCCGTTGATAAGAACGCTATTTCATTGCCTTCCACCTTGAACCTTTTGCTGACCTCTAATCCTAAAAATTCGCGATAAAAATCGATGCTTTTTTCCAGATCACCTGTTATAACAGCTACATGATGAAGTCTCAAATTCCATACACCTCCTCATAATGTGGATTAAATCCTCAGTTTTCACTATTGTTAAAGAGATCTCTCTGTTCAGGAACTAAATTTGGCGGTAATCTGTCATTCAGAGCAGCAAGCACATTTTCTGCAACCATCACCGCCATTCTTTCCCTTGTTTCAATTGAAGCACTACCTATGTGTGGTGCTAAAACTACATTCTTCATTTCGAGAAGTTCATCGGTAATCTTGGGTTCGTTCTCAAAAACATCCAAAGCGGCCCCCTTCAATTTTCCACATTTGAGAGCTTTGACGAGTTCTCTTTCATTTACAACTGCTCCCCTTGAAGTATTTATTAAATATGCACCATCTTTGATAATTTTAAATTCCTTTTTATCTATTAGATGATATGTTTCGTTAGTTAAAGGTGTATGTAATGTTATGAAATCGGATTTTTTGAGAAGTTCTTCGAGGCTAACAAAGGTTGCGTTTAAATTTCTTTCGAGTTCCTCGTTTTTCTTTGTTCTGCTATAGTATATAACCTTCATGTTGAATCCTAAGGCCCGCTTTGCAACGGCTTGACCTATTCTTCCAAAACCTATTATACCGAGAGTTTTACCGAAAATATCGTCACCAAGCAAAAGTTCCGGCCTCCAACCTTCAAATTTTCCTTGTCTGACGAATTCGTCTGCCTCTACGATTCTTCTTGAAACTGCCATTAACAGCGCCCAAGTCAGATCTGCCGTTGTTTCAGTTAAAACATCTGGGGTATTGGTGACCATTATACCTTTCTTTTTTGCATACTTAACATCTATGTTGTTGTAGCCAACAGCATAGTTGGCAATTATTTTTAAATTCTTGAGCTCATCTATCACTTTTTCATCGATATCATCTGCAAGCAAAGTGATCAGGGCATCTGCATCCTTTGCCATTCCAATTATTTCTTCCCTTTTCAGAAGTTCGTTTTTTTCGTTCACCGAAACCTCAAAGTGTTCTCTCAAAATTTCTAAACCCACTTCTGGTATTTTGTACGTTACAAAAACTTTTCTCATATCAATTCCCTCACATCGACATATTTCACTCCAATTTTTTCACAACTTGAATCATACTGTGAATCGTTTCCAATCATCACACATTTTTCTGGTGAGGTGGATAATTTATCACATATCTCCATGAAATATTTGACATCAGGTTTACAATACTTAGAATTTTCCATGTAAGTGATCAAGGCAAACTCATCTGGTTTCATTCCACTCCATTTTAATCGCTCAAAAATAGCGATTTTTGGGAATACGGGATTTGTAGCTAAGACCAAATTCTTATTCTCCTTTCTCAAATCTCGTAGAATCTTTACGAGTTCTTGATTAGGCTTTGTAAGGTGTGAAAGCTTTGGAAATTCTTCCTTATAAAATTTATCGAAGGTTGCTTTAAGCTCAACTTTTCTATTTTCCAAATTCAGCTTCCCGATCAACGCTTTTAAAAATCTTTCATAGTTGTCGGTGAAACCATCTGGATTTCTCGTTATTTCCTCAATGCATGACATAACAACGGGAAATATATTCCTCGGATCTATAAAGTTTTTCACATACTCACTTAAAAGTTTAAAATACTCATCTGCAAACCTGATCTCATCCATCTTTATCAAAGTACCATCGAGATCTGTGAGAATGTAGTCAAATTCACTGAACATGTTCATTTTCACTTTCCTCCTCCACTATCTCAAAATCTATTTCCATTCTTATTTTGTCCGCTGAAACAACCTTTGCTTTCAATTTATCACCAAGTCTATAGATCTTTCTCGATCTCTCACCTATCAACATATTACGGTTTTCATCGTATATGAAATAATCATTGAGAGTCGAAATGTGTATCAAACCACTTATGGCTTTTTCAGGTATCTCAACGAACAATCCAAATTTTGTTACACTGGTTACCACAACATCGAAAATTTCACCAATGTGCTGGGATATATATTCAACTTTCTTCATTGCAACTAAATCCCATTCTGCTTCATCGGCTTTTCTTTCTCTCTCTGAACAATGTTTAGCCACCATAAACAACTTCTTTCGAGCATCTTCCAATTGCTCCTCAGAAAATTTTTCACCCTTTAAAAATCTCTTTAACAACCTGTGTACAATCAAATCAGGATATCTCCTGATTGGAGAAGTAAAATGAGTGTAAGAGTAAGATGCAAGTCCAAAGTGCCCTATGTTGGTCTCAGAATACATAGCGCGTTTCATCGATCTAACCAACAATCTTTCAACACTACTTCTCAAAGGATGGTTTTCTGTTGCTTCAAGAAGCTTCTGAAGCGTCCCAGGATGCACCTTTTTCGGAAAATTGACTTTTATTCCCAGTACACTCAAATACATTTTTAGCTCCATTATCTCCTCGAGTTCTGGTTCCTCATGTACCCTGTATAAGAATGGGAGATCAAATTTGTCGAAGATCTCTGCAACGGTTTCATTTGCTTTTATCATGAACTCTTCAATCAATATCTCTGCTATTCCCCGTCTACGTGGGACGATATCAATAGGCCACTTTTTTTCATTTAGAATCATTTTTACTTCATCACTTTTTATATCGATGATAGCTCCTCTTTCCTTCCTTCGTGTCCTGAGTATTTTTGCAAGTTTCGCCATCAATCTCAATTTTTCAGAGATTTCCTCTCCAAGGTTGGTTGCAACTAACTCATCGTTGTCTTCAAGAAGTCTATTCACTTCGGAATAGGTGAGTCTTTTTTTGCTCCTTATAACTGATTCATTTATTTCATAATTCACAATATCACCCTTTGGAGTTATTTCCATCTCTATACTCATGGTCAACCTGTCTTTTCCTTCAACCAGGCTACATATACCGTTTGACAACTTGAAAGGTAACATCGGTATCACAGTATCGATTAGATAAACACTCGTTCCCCTGCTGTAAGCTTCTCTATCAAGTGCAGAGCCCTCTTTAACGTAGTGCGAAACATCGGCAATATGAACTCCCAATAGATAATTTCCATTATCAAGGAGCTCTATCGAAACAGCATCATCGAAATCTTTTGCATCCTCTCCATCTATGGTGAACACTATCTTATCTCTGAAATCTTTCCTACCTTTAAGATCTCTTTTATAAACCCTTGTTGGAATTTTTTTCGTCTCTTCTATAACCTCCTCCGGAAACTCTTCAGGCAGATTGTGTTTCACAAGCACTATTGGTAGATCATTGCTCGGATCGTCCACATTTCCCAAGACACTTATCACTTTTGCTTCGGGATTTTTTGCCTTCGTTGGATACTTGATGATCTTAGCCACAACCAATTGGCCTGGACGTGCTCCTCCAAAATTTTCACTGGATACATAAAAATCATAATTTATTTTTGGATCAACAGGTACGATGAATCCGAACAAACCTCGAGTTTCAAAAACTCCTACGATTTTTTTGAGGGAACGTTCCACGATCTGGACAACCAATCCTTTTTTCAACAATCCCCTGTGCCCGATTATCTCAGCGACAACTTTATCACCGTGCATGGCATTTTTCATGTTCTCAAGTGGAATAAAGATACTTTCACCTTCTGGCGTAGTTAAATATGCTGCAGTACCTCGTCTAGTGAATTCAAGTTTTCCGAAAACAATCGAATCACCAATTCTTCTATATTTTCCTCTGGAATCACGAAAAATATAGCCTTCTTTGATTAATTCCTTCAAAATACTCCTCAATTTTTTCCTTTGATCTTTCCCCTTTATCCTCAATAGTTTACAAAGTTCTTTCAAAGTTGAAGGTGAATAATCGGGGCTCTCAAAAAACTTCAAAATGTTCTTTTTGCTGATTGTCATACTGATTCCTCCCTATCGAATGGAGAATTTTTCTCCAATTCCAATTTCATTGATTCCAATTTTTCCAACTCCCTAAGAATTTCATTTTCTTTTTTATCTATCTCTTCAATTTCAGAATTAATCTCCATGAGTTTTTTATAATCGTTTTCTTGATACAACCTCCGGTTGAGATTTCTTCTCTCTTCGGCCAATTCTTCTATTAGCCTCTCAAGTTCATGAAAACGTTCGTTGATCTTTTTTAATCTGTTCCTGAGTTTTTTTCTCTCAAAATAACTGAGTTTATTATCGCTCGAGTTTACAAAATCATCATCCTCTTTCAAAATATCAAGATAGTTCTCTAAATTACTTATCTCAATGATTCCATCTTCTTTCAAAACCATGAACTTATTGCACACCCTCTCTATTAAATATCTATCATGTGAAACCAACAACAAAGTGCCTGAATATTCTCTCAAAACATCTTCAAGCATTTGGGTGGTTGGTATATCTAAGTGATTCGTCGGCTCATCAAGAATCAAAAAATTCGGCTTAGCTATGAGATTTACTGCAAGCGATAATCTCAATCTCTCACCACCGCTCAAAATTTTGACAGGTTTGAAAACATCTTCACCTATGAAGCCGAATCTTCCAACATATGCTCTTACTTCATGATCGTTCCATTGCGGAGTCAGCGATTTTACAACATCGAAAACAACGTCGGCTGAAAAAATTTCGTTGTGGTTTTGTGTCAAAAAGCAAAATCTTACATTATGGCCAAGGGTGATTTCCCCAGAATAATCTATTTCATTGGTTATACATTTCAACAAGGTAGTTTTTCCAATTCCATTGCGTCCAAGCAGTGCTATCTTTTCTCCAGAATGTATTTCAAAACTCACTTTCTCGAAAACACTTTTATTACCGAATTTTTTACTCAGGTTCTTCACTTTCAGTACTATTTCGCCACTTCTTTTTGGCTCCGGTATCTTTATATTCACAGTTTCCCAATCTTCTATTAAAAAATGTGACTCCATTTGTTTCGATAGTTTTTCAAAAGCTTTCAATCTGCTTTTCCCAACCTTGCTCAATTTCTTATCACCCGTCTGAAGAAATTTTCTCGCTTGTTCTTCAAGTTTACTCAATTTCTGCATCTTATTTTGATAGGATCTCCTTAATTCTTTTTGCAATCTCTTTCGGTTCTCGATGTAATCGTCATAATCTCCCTTAAACTTCAACAGCCTTCTATTGTTTATTTCCCAAAAACACTGAGCAAATTTTTTCAAGATGTACCGATCATGACTAACTATCACAATGGCACCGCTGAAATTCTGAAGATTGCGCATGAATATTTCTATACCCAATAGATCAAGATGATTCGTGGGTTCATCGAAAAGTAAGAGGTCATAATCAGAGAGGAACAACTTGGCAAGTGAAATTCTTGTCAACTCTCCACCACTGAAATACTTCAATCTTTTGTTCCAATCCTCTTCTCTTATTCCAAAACCCTTTAACAGACTTCTCACTCGTCTATCAATCGAAGGGTCATCTTTTGATAGATCTTCTTTCATCCAATCAAAAAGATTCACCTCAACATTATCCACCCTGAATTGGTCTTGATAACCTATTTTTATCCCATTCTTTTGCTCTATAAAACCCTCTGTAGGTTTCAATTCACCATGCATTATCTTTAAAAGAGTGGTTTTACCCGAACCATTGGGCCCAACTAAAGCTATCCTTTCTCCAAAATAGATAGTTTGATTTATATTTCTAAATATGTACCCATCACCGTAATCAAATCCAACGTTTGAAAGTTTCAAAAGCATTTTCAAACCTCCTTCGAGATTATACCATGATTTTCATGATAGAATTATAGACGGGAGGATTGATAAGGATGTTGAGTGGCATAAAAGAATATATGAAAGAAATCTTAGCAGCTTTTCCGGCAGTTTTATTTGCTATAGTCATTCACGAGGTCTCACACGGATACGTGGCATACTTGCTTGGAGATGATACAGCAAAAAGAGCTGGAAGGCTCACTTTGAATCCTATTAAACATTTGGATCCTATAGGTACTTTAATGCTCGTACTATTTCATTTTGGTTGGGCAAGGCCTGTCCCTGTGAACTTTTGGAAATTAAAGCACATGAAACGAGATATAATATTAGTGTCCTTAGCAGGTCCAGCTGCGAATTTTCTAATGGCTTTTTTGGTAGGAATCGTTTATTTCAAATTTAAACTGTTCAGATATTCAACCTTTTTTGGATACGCGATTCCAACTGAACCTTTATTGATGTATTTCTGTGATGTCATGGCGTATTTATTGTTCATAAACCTCGTCTTAGCCATTTTCAACCTTATTCCAATACCACCCTTGGACGGTTCAAAGATAATAATGGCGGTCTTACCGGAGAAATACATGATGTGGTATGCAAAATATGAAGTGTATGGTACTATTGTTTTACTCGTTTTAGTTCTATTGGGAATAATGCAGATGATAATGAATCCAGTGCTGAATTTTTTTATAAGTGCATTGCAAAAACTGTTTTTGCAATAACAAACAGGTGGTGGAAAAATTGTTTGAGTTAAATTTGAGAATAGAGGGCTTTCCTAATAAATCATTGGTGGATTTTTTTCTTTCACGAGTTAAACCAAAAAAGAACAAATACGAGATACTCATAACCAACAACGAAAATGATGTTGAAGAGAATGGGGTTGTGATCTTGACACTCGAGGATACAGCAATAATCTACGATAATTCAGTTGAGATAGCCAGGATCAAACTCGACGTGAATACCATTCCATTCATATGGGCACTGGGAATTGAAAGGACATTGAAAAAAGGATTTGACGAACTCTTTTACGATAAGCTTGCGAGTAGAAAAATGGTGAGCAAAATTTTACAATCCTTGGTTGTTCTCATGGAGGTTGAGGATGAAGACGGTTTCAGTCACTCACAAAGGGTGACGAATCTTTTACTCGATTTAGCGAAAGAATTGAAATACCCACGAAAGAAACTGGAATATCTCAGAGAGTTTGGAATGTTACACGATGTTGGAAAAATAGGTATTGAACAATTGATGCTTTATTCCCCCACGAGGATAAGGGTTTTTGAGAATACAGGTGAGGATCACACGATCTTAGGATCGGTTTATCTTGCCACCATTCCAGTTTTAGCGGATTTAGCCCCTTTAGTTAGGTCACATCATGAAAGATGGGATGGAAAGGGATTTCCAGATGGTTTGAAAGGCGAGGAAATTCCCTATGAATCACGTATGCTCGCAGTATGTGATTGGTATGATATAGCTACAAATTTTGTGATGACAGAGATATACAACGATGTCATGGAACCAGAAATTGCTTTGAAATACATACAGACGGACAGGGCCTTTGATCCGAAAATAGCCAAAGCCTTTGTTGAAATGATGAAAAAAAGGATTTGACTCCATTTTAAAACGGTCACAGAGGGTGAGGAGCCATGAAAATCATAAAAAGGTTTGGATTCCTGCTCGTGATTTTGTTGATTCTCGGCGCGACTGCTTTTTGTTCCTCCGTGAATATCAGTTTGAGTCCCGGTGATTGGATAGAATTAACAGGTACTTACAAACTGCCAGGTGCATACATTCGAGACGGGAGAACGTTCTGGAGAATCGATGCCCACTTTGAAAAAACGAAATTAGATTACAACGGAATCACGATAACAATTGAATCATCTGAAGTGATCGGCGATGATGCCACGGTATTGTTTGTGGATACCGGAGAGGGCGAAAAAACAACTTGGAATTACCTGAAAAATCTTTTAGACAACTCGAAGAGATTTATCTATGCATGCATCTATAATATAGATTATAGACCATTCACAACAGAACTACAGAAGCTGAAAAATAAGGGAATAGATGTGAAAGTGATAACGGAACTAGATAATCGAAACACTCTGTGTGATGAATTGAGCGCTGTATACGATAAAAATCCCAAGTTGATGCATAACAAGTTCTTGGTGATCGACGGTTATGTTGTTGTAACTGGAAGTTTGAACTTCACAGAGAACGGTTTTAGAAAGAACAACAATAATATCGTTGTGTTTTACTCGAATGAACTTGCTCAGGAATACATGGACGAATTCAGTGAGCTGTTGAAAGGAACCTTTGGTTCAGGAAGGTTCGAACCGATCTTAGTACGAACCGACCTTGGAACGGTTTTGCCCGTTTTCACACCAGATGACTTGGAAGCAACTAAAAAGATAATCAGCCTTATCGATCGCGCAACGAAATCCATTCATTTGATGATGTTTACCTTTACCTCCAAAGATATAGCAATGGCACTGTTCAGAGCTAAAAGGCGAGGGGTAGACGTCAGGGTAATCCTAGAGGAGTTTCAAGCATACAACAGATGGTCTGTTTACAAAATTCTCAAGGATAATGGGATCCCAGTGATCCTTGATAAAAATCCCGGTGTTTTTCACCACAAGGTACTAATTATTGATGGAAAATACACTTTAACTGGTTCGTTCAATTACACACATTCTGCTCAAAAGTATAACGATGAAAATTTCCTGATTATAACAAGTCCGGTGATATCCAAAGTTTTTGAAAAAAAATTTGAATGCTATTGGCGAAACTGGTCAAAATGATTTTATAGGAGGGTATTATTGAATGGCAAAAGTCCTGAGGTTCTTCTTTATTTCCACCATTATTTTCGCCACCCTCTTTTTCATCTTTTTCAACCTTTATTTTAAAGCGCAATTATCGGGACTCCCCAAAAGAATTAAAGATTTGGAACTAAGACTTCAAGAATCCGAATCGAAGAATTCCGATCTTCTACAAGAGTTGACCCTCAAAGAATCCGAATTGAGTGATTTAAAACACAAATATGAAGAAAGAATTTCGAGACTTGAGAATGTTTTAAAAGCCAAAGAAAAGGAGATAGAGCAGCTGAATTCACAGATGGAAGCCTTGAATAAGAAAGTCGGAAAGTCTGAAAGTGTTCCCTGTCCAAACAATGATTATTTAAATCTGATACTTGGTGATGTTGAACTCTCAAAAGGAAAATTTGTGAAGAGTGCCGAATTTTTCGAAAAAGTTGATATTAGTGATATCGATCTTGGCGGTCTCAAAGGTTACTACGAAAAACGCAAAGAACGTTCATTTGAGAAAGCAGGGAGAGAACTTTATTTACAAGGATTGAAGGCATTCGAATCAAAAAAATATCGAGAGGCTATAAACTACTTTTTAAAAAGCTTGAAATATTCCAACAAGGAGATTTATTACTTCGATGATTTGCTGTATTATCTTGGACTCGCTTATTTTAGAATAGACAACTACATAGAGAGTCTTTCTTTTTTCAAGAAGCTGCTTCATACCTATCAATTCTCTGATTACACAGATGAAAGCCTTTTGAAAGTTGCTCAGATATATGAAAAACTCGGTGATCTCGAAGATGCCCTATTCTATTATAAACTTTTGAAATCGTATGGGTATTCGAAAATTGCAGACAAAAAAATAGAAGAAATACAAAAACGAATGCAGAGGTGATCCAATTTGAGAAGACTATTCGGAACAGATGGCTTCAGGGGAATAGCAAACGAAGAACTCACTGCTTTTAAGGCTTTGAAACTCGGTTATGCCATCGCTCAAGCTTTCAATCAAACTGAAAAACCGATATTGATTGCTCGAGATACGAGAATCTCAGGAGAGATGTTGGAACATGCAATTGCATCGGGTATTTCAAGCGCTGGAAAAGACGTGATTCTATGTGGTATCGTCCCTACACCAGCACTCGCCATTTTGAGCAAGTTAAAAGGTGAGATTGGGGTAATGATATCCGCTTCACATAATCCACCTGAATACAACGGTATAAAGGTGATCTACAAGGGTCAAAAACTTCCAGATAAAATAGAGGAAAAAATAGAAGAGATCTATTTCAACGTCAATCCTAAATTTGAACCATGGTCGATAGGAAAAATCAGAAGAGATGAGAATTTGAAAGAAGAGTACGTGAAGTATATCTTAAAAAACGTCGCTAGTGAAATAGATTTAAATGGATTGAAAATACTCGTGGACCTCGCCAACGGTGCTGCTATTTCAACAGTGCCAGAAGTTTTAAAAGCGCTCGGTGCGAGTGTCGATAGAATATCAGGTGAATTGGATGGTACTAAAATAAATGTTGGATGTGGTTCAACCAATCCTGAATACATGTTATCGAAAATTGGAAAAGATCATGATGTTGCAGCGAGTTTCGATGGTGATGCAGATCGTTGTATAATGGCTAAAAATGATTTCATTATAGATGGGGATTTCATTATGGCTATAAATTCCATCTACATGAAGAAATTGGGAAAGCTCAAGAACAACACATTGATAACAACTGTTATGAGTAACTTTGGAATGGAAAGATTTTTGAATGATAAAAATATAAAAGTAATTAGAACCAAAGTCGGTGATAGGTACGTTCTCGAAAGGATGTTAGAAGGTAACCACAATTTAGGTGGTGAACAATCTGGTCATGTAATTTTTTTAGATTACTCACCAACCGGAGATGGGCTGATAACGCTTTTAAGGACTTTAAAAGTGTTTATGGATGAACAGAAGATATTCAATGATGTTCTAAAGAACATGGAAAAATTACCCCAATTTTTGGAGAATGTACACGTAGAAGATAAAGAAAAGGTTATGAAATCATCCGAGTTGTTGAAAAGAATAGATAACGCTCGAAAACGTTTGAGAGATATTGGAAGAGTGGTTGTTAGACCTTCGGGAACCGAGAAATTGATAAGAATCATGGTTGAATGTGAAAACGAAGATCTGGCGAGAGAAATCATAGATTACCTCAAGGAGGCGATAATAAATTTCAAAGAACAGTGATTTCATACACATCAAAGGTGCACGAGTTCACAATTTGAAGAACATAAATCTGAAAATCCCACGAAATAAGTTGATCGTCATTACAGGCTTATCTGGTTCTGGAAAGTCCTCATTGGCTTTCGATACGATATACGCTGAAGGTCAAAGAAGATATCTTGAATCGCTTTCGTCGTATGCTCGGCAATTTCTGGGTGAACTGAAAAAACCCGATGTAGAAGAAATAACCGGGCTTTCACCTGCAATAGCCATCCAGCAGAAAACCGTTTCACACAATCCAAGATCAACAGTTGGCACCGTTACTGAGATATACGATTACCTCAGATTGCTATACGCAAGAATAGGCAAAGCACATTGTCCCAATTGTGGTAGGCCACTCCAAAAACAGAGCATAGATGAAATCATTCAAAATATCTCCTCGAATTTTTCCGAAAATTCAAGAATATACGTTTTCGCTCCCCTCGTGTTTGAAAAAAAAGGAGAGTTCAAGAAAGAACTATCGCATCTTAGATCCAAAGGATATCTGAGGGTAGAAATTGATGGCAACCTATTTTCACTCGAAGACGACGATATCTCTCTCGATAAAAATGTTAGACATACGATAAAGTTGCTCATCGACAGGATGAAGTTGACGAAAGAAAACCTTTACAGATTAACCGATGCTGTTGAAATTGCATTGAAAGAGACCAGCGGTTTAGTCGAGATAAGGGACATTGAAGATGAAAAGTCCGAACTGTTCAGTGAAAAACTATCTTGTCCGATCTGTGGGATTAATCTTCCAGAAATAACTCCAAAACTTTTCTCCTTTAACAGTCCCTATGGAGCTTGTCCGAAATGCTCGGGTCTTGGTTTTACAATGGAGTTCTCACCCGATCTCATGATAAACGAGGAATTGTCGATAAAAGAGGGAGCAATAATACCATACCGCGGTGTCGACAATTACACCTTTCAAATGATAAAAACGGTGGTCGAACATTATGGTGGTTCTGTTGATGTACCTTTCAAGAGTTTACCACCGAAGGTCAAAAATGTTATCCTTTATGGAACCACTGAAAAAATAAAGAGAAGATATGAATTCGAAAATGGCAGTTACGAAGTGAGCAAGCCTTTCGAAGGAGTTGTTAATAACATAATAAGGAGATACAGAGAGACTCAAAGCGAGGATGTAAAGCGTTGGATAGAAAATAATTTCGTGATAAAAAAGACCTGTACCGAGTGTAATGGGAAACGATTGCGGAAGGAAGCACTGGCAGTGAAAGTTGGGGATTTAGATATAGCTCAATTGACACAGCTCACTGTTAAGGATGCCTATCAATTCATTGAATCTTTGAAACTCACTGAAAAAGAGCAAAGAATAGTATCAGAAGTGTTGAAAGAGATTAAAAGGAGATTGAAATTTCTGATAGATGTTGGATTGGATTATTTGACACTATCGAGAAACGCCTCCACACTTTCTGGAGGGGAATCTCAAAGGATCAGGTTGGCAACACAAATAGGTTCAAAACTGGTCGGAGTATTGTACGTCCTTGATGAACCTACCATAGGACTTCATCAAAGAGATAACACGAGGTTGATAAACACATTGAAAGAATTGAGAGATCTTGGGAACACTGTCATAGTTGTTGAGCATGACAAACAAGTTATAGAGAATGCTGATTATATTGTTGATATCGGTCCTGGTGGGGGAGTGAATGGTGGGAAAGTAGTTTATTCCGGTGATGTTAGGAGTCTCGTTGAAGATCCAAAGGATTCTTTGACAGGTATGTACTTGAAAGGCATCAAGCAGATCCCATTGAGAGAAGATCGTAGAAAAGGTAACGGCAAATTTTTGACGATAAAAGGTGTGAAACACAACAATCTAAAAAATATAACAGTCAAATTTCCGCTTGGTACTTTGATATGTGTCACAGGTGTCTCTGGTTCTGGGAAATCTTCATTGATAACGGAAACACTCTATCCAGCTTTGAAGAATCATTTTTATAGAACACATTTACCAGTTGGCAAGTTCAAGAAGATAGAGGGTCTTGAAAACATTGACAAGGTCATAGCCATCGATCAATCCCCCATTGGTAGAACACCTCGCTCGAATCCTGCAACATACACGAAAGTTTTCGATCACATAAGAGAACTATTCGCTATGACTCCTGAAGCAAGGGCACGAGGTTACAAGAAGGGAAGATTCAGTTTCAATGTAAAGGGTGGAAGATGTGAAGCGTGCCAAGGTCAAGGAACAATAAAGATAGAGATGCACTTTTTACCAGATGTGTATGTGGAATGCGACGTGTGTAAAGGGAAGAGATACAACAAAGAAACCCTTGAGGTCAAATACAAAGGCAAGAGTATAGCGGATGTACTTGACATGACGGTGGATGAGGCCTCGGAGTTTTTCAAAAATATAGGTGCAATAAGTCATATACTCAAACTCCTTCAAGATGTGGGGCTCGGTTACATAAAACTTGGACAGCCAGCTACAACTTTATCTGGTGGTGAAGCTCAGAGAATAAAATTGACATCAGAACTTAGGAAAGTTGCAACTGGCAACACTCTTTACATACTCGATGAACCAACAACTGGATTGCACTTTGAGGATGTTAAAAAATTGCTTGACGTTCTTAACAGACTGGTCGATAAGGGGAACACTGTGATAGTAATTGAGCACAATTTGGATGTAATAAAAAATGCCGATTATATTATTGATCTCGGGCCCGAAGGAGGCGATAACGGCGGCGAAATCGTTGTATCAGGAACTCCCGAGGAGGTTTCGAATTGCGAAAAATCTTATACAGGCAAATACTTGAAGGAGCTTTTAGAACAGGAATTGAATTTTTCTCTGGAGAGGGGTGAATGAATAATATGAGTGTTGACGATGAAACAACATTATCCCAGCTTTTGAAAAAAGACAAGATAAAGTTGCATTTTCTTGAAAATGATGAAGAGCATATAGTTCCTTATCTGACAAAACTGGATCAATTCGTGGAGAAATATTCCGAATATCATAAGGGTCCAATACTCGCTGCAAGACTCAACAACAGTATATGGGAGCTTTCAAGGCCTGTGGAATGGGATGGAGAAGTTAGATTCATAGATTTAAGCGAACTCGATGGTTTGAGAATATACCAGAGAAGTTTGGTATTGTTGAGCAGTATAGCCATAAAAAGGTTGTTCGGTGAAAACAAAAAAATGGTGGTTTACCATTCAATTGGGAGAAATCTTTACTGTGAAGTGCCTGGAATGAAAATTACCGATGACACGATACAAAAAATAAAATCTGAGATCAGAAAACTTGTGAATATGGATCTACCGATAGAAAAGATAACAGTTGAAAAGAACAAAGCAATGAAGTTCTTCGAGTCCCGTGGAGAATGTGATAAAGCAAAGCTTTTCAAATACAGAAAAAAAAAGACGGTAAAACTTTACAAACTTTTAGACTATATTGTGTATTTTTATGGATATGTGGTACCGCGGACTTCTCTCATCAAGGTCTTCGATATAAAAAAATACAACAAGGGGTTCGTCTTGGTACATCCGGATCCTCAATACCCGGATAGGACCACTGAATTTTTTGAGATCCCTAAGTTAACATCTATATTTTTGGAGTATGAAAAATGGGCGGAAATAATGGGTGTAAAAAACGTTGGTGATATAAATCAGATGATAGTAGATAAAAAAATAAGGGATCTGATAAACGTTGCCGAAGCACTTCATGAGAAGAAAATAGCATTGATCGCAGAACAGTTTATGAATTCCAAAGCGCGGATAATACTCATAGCGGGACCATCTTCTTCTGGAAAAACGACCTTTTCGAAGAGACTAACATTGCAATTGAGAGCGAATGGCTTGAAACCTGTTGCCATATCGCTGGATGATTATTTTGTTGATAGAGATAAGACACCATTAGATGAAAATGGGAAACCAGATTTTGAATCGATTCATGCTCTTGATTTGGAACTTTTCAATCAAAATTTGTTGGGACTTTTAGAAGGTAAAGAAGTGGAGATACCAAAATTCGACTTCAAATCCGGGAGACGAGTATGGACGGGTAGAAAATTGAAAATATCGACAAATCAACCGTTAGTAATAGAAGGAATACATGGTTTGAATGAACTTTTAACGGAGAGTATACCAAGAGAGTTGAAATTCAAAGTGTATGTCAGCGCCCTTACACAATTGAACATAGACGATCTGAACAGGATACCAACAACCGATACCAGGATAATACGAAGAATGGTGAGAGATGAAAAATTCAGAGGTCATTCGGCTTTGGATACACTTAGAATGTGGCCAAATGTTAGAAAAGGTGAGGAAAAATATATTTTCCCATTTCAAGAAGAAGCTGATGTAATGTTCAACTCAGCTTTGGTGTATGAACTCGCTGTGTTGAAATTGTTTGCTGAACCTTTGCTTGTCCAAGTGAACAATTCGGAACCGGAGTTTTCTGAAGCGATGAGGTTGTTGAAGTTTCTCGACTACTTTTTATCGATAACCAATCTTGAGGACATCCCAAGAACCTCTATTCTCAGGGAATTCATTGGAATGAGTGTGTTCAAATATTGAAAAAAATATCGAGTGGAGGGAAGAAATGAAAAGATTCCCAGTACTTTTCTCTGTATTGTTAATCTCAATTTCCGTTCTCTTAGGCATGGAGATTAAGATAGGTCTTTCACAAAATGGTGGGCCATTTAAAAATATCAAAAGGCTTTTGATTGAATCGAATAATCTTTCAATAAACGATGAAGTAAAACTGTACAATAGCATCGAGATAAAGTTTTCAAAAGGAAAATTACTGGTATTGCAAAACAAAAGGACTGTTTATGAGGGAATTTATTTGAAAGTATCAACTGATTCCGGCATTATGAAACTCAAGAGACTCGACAACAACCTAACAA
>DQYP01000108.1 GCA_011043375.1 Thermotogaceae bacterium
ATTATGATCATTCCTTTTCTTTCCATGATAACACCTCTTGGTGCGATATCTGCTGCCGGTGCAACATCGATGGATACTCTCCTTGGATTGATATCAAAATATACCTCAAAAGAAGAAACATTGATAGCATTTGGACAAGGAGTAATAATAACCGCCCTCGTTCCTCTTCTGATTATTTTTATTTTCTCTTAATTTGGTATAATAAAGAAAAAAATTTGGAGGGCTGAAAAATGGATGAAATCGAGAGAACACTTGAAGAATTCGAGCATGAAATAGAAAATGCTGATAACTTAGAGGCGATAAAAGTTATAAGGGTGAAATATCTTGGAAAGAAAGGTAAAGTTACCGCTTTAATGAGACATTTGAAAGATTTGCCAAAAGAAGAAAAACCGATTTTTGGGCAGAAGGTCAATAAATTGAAAAATTCAATCGAAGAGATTTTGGAGAAAAAACATGAGGAAATAATTTTCAAGGAAAAAGAATCAAAATTTGAAAAAGAAAGATTGGACGTAACATTGCCAGGTGCAAGAAAAACTTTGGGACACCGTCATTTAATCTCGAGAGTTCTTCAAGAAATCGAGGATGTTTTTTTAACATTAGGATATGAAATCGTTGAAGGCCCAGAAATCGAGACCGAATACTACAATTTCGATGCTTTGAACACACCCGAATGGCATCCTGCAAGAGACTTGCATGATACCTTTTATATAAGCACGAAGGATGGTACGCTACTTAGAAGCCATACTTCACCTGTTCAAGTCAGAACCATGAAAAAGTCGAAACCACCAATAAAGATAATAGCACCCGGGAAGGTTTACAGAAAAGACTACGATGTTACTCACCTTCCAATGTTCCATCAAGTTGAAGGATTGGTTGTTGGTAAAGGTATATCCGTAGCACACTTGAAAGGTACCTTGGATTACTTCGTAAGAAGTATCTTTGGCCCTGGAAGGAAAACCAGGTTGGTTCCATCATTCTTCCCATTCACTGAACCCAGTTTCGAAGTTTATGTTTCCTGTGGAATCTGTGGTGGAAAAGGTTGCAAAAGCTGTGGATTTACTGGTTGGCTTGAAATAATGGGAGCTGGAATGGTAGATCCCAACGTTTTTGAGGAAGTCGGTTATGACCCAGAAGAATGGACTGGTTTTGCATTTGGTATGGGGGTTGAAAGAATAGCGATGTTGAAATACAATGTGGATGATATAAGGCTGTTTCCAAGGAACGATGTAAGATTCCTTGAACAATTTTGAATTCGAAAAAGTTTGGAGGGATTTGTGTGAAACTTTCGTTGAGTTTCTTGAAAAATTATATAGATATTCCTTGGGATACAAAAAAACTACAAGATAAATTAATAATGAGCGGCACAGGGGTTGAAGAGGTTTATAAACCCTGGAAAGGGATGGAGAACTTGAAAATAGGCAAAATAATGGATATAGAGCCACACCCAAATGCTGAAAATTTGGTGATCTGTAATGTCGATATCGGTGATAATGTTAAACTCGTCACATCCGATAGAAGTTTGAACGTTGGAGATTTCGTAATAGTGGCTCCAAAGGGGACTATTTTGAAAAACAACGTTGAGGTAAAAGAAAACGAGATCAGAGGTGTGGTATCTGAAGGAATGATGTGTTCTTTAGAAGAAATCGGTTTCGAAGAAAAGTCAACCAACGTTTATAAATTCCCGGAGGAAATGTCGAAGGATTTAAAACCTGGGAAGAGTGCTTACGAATTGCTTGGTTTGGATGACACAGTTTTTGAATTGGAAATAACCCCCAATCGTCCAGATTGTTTATCTCATATCGGCATAGCGAGAGAAATCAAAGCTCTATGCGGCAATTCCTTGAAAGAGATCAACATCGATATACCAAAAGAAAAGACGATAGGTAAAGACACAAGAGATTTCATTGAAATAGAGATAGAAGATCCCAACGCTTGTCCGAGATACACAGCCGCTTATATAGAAAACGTCAAGATCGGTCCTTCACCTCTATGGCTTCGAAGACATCTTGCCGCTGTTGGAATTAGACCGATAAACAATGTTGTAGATGTAACCAATTTTGTAATGATGGAACTTGGGCATCCCATCCATGCATTCGACTACGACGACATAAAGAGCAAAAAAATCGTTGTGAGGAAAGCTAAAGATGGTGAAAAAATACTACTTTTGGATGGAAAAGAATACGAGTTAGATGGTTCTGAACTTCTCATAACGGACGGAGAAAAACCTCTAGCCATGGCGGGAATAATGGGTGGAGAATTGAGCGGTATAAAGGAAACCACGACTAACATTCTTATTGAAGTTGCGTATTTTGATCCTCCAACGATCAGAAAAGCAGCCAAAAAGCATCGAATATCCACGGATTCCTCATATAGATTCGAAAGGGGAGTTGATCCCAACGATTCAGAAAAGGTCATAAAACGCGTGATCTCTTTAATACTCCAGGTCGCCGGTGGAAAAGCAGCTAAAAACATATACGATGTTTACCCGAAAAGAATCGAACCGCGAAGTATCATTTTAAGAAAGAAGAGGGTGAATTCCATCCTTGGAATAGATATATCGAGAGACCAAATAGAAACAATTCTTAAGGCTTTAGGCATGGAAGTAAGAACCTCCGATGAAAATTTTGAAGTAACGATTCCCACATACAGACCCGACGTAGAAAGGGAGATAGATCTCATAGAAGAAATAGGGAGGATACACGGACATTCAAATGTTCCATCAATCATCCCAAGTTTTTCAATCGACCACGGCGGAAGAAACAGTTATCAAAAATTCAGGTTGAACATCGTGAATCTTTTGAACTCTCTGGGATATGATGAAACAATGAACTTTTCGATGATAAATCCAGAATATTTGGAAATGTGGGGATTTCAGGAAACAATTCCCGATCAAAAAATGGTATACATAGAAAACCCAATATCGAAAGAAATATCCTTAATGAGACCTTCCTTAATATATGGATTGTTTGATACACTCTCTTATAATTTCACAAGGCAGAACAGAGATATCAAGCTCTTTGAAATAGGACGTGTATTTGAAAGAGACGAAAAAAGTGAAACTAAGGTGAAGGAAACTGAAAAACTCGCTTTCATTGCTTCAGGGCGTGATGAGAAAAACAACTATTTCTACAAGTCCAACGTGAATTTTTACACCTTCAAAGGCGATTTGGAGAGTTTGTTATATCAAATGAAAATGAACAACATCTCTTTCAAGGCTTCTGAATTACCTGGGCTACATCCTACAAGGTGTGCCGAGGTATTCTGCAACAATGAAAAAATAGGATTTCTTGGACAGGTATTACCAGAGGTTGCTGAGAAATTCGATGTTAAAACTACCGTTTTCATAACCGAGATAGATATTCAAAAGTTGTTTAATTTCTACAATGAGATCCCGGCATACAATAATATACCAATATATCCATATGTCAGAAGAGATATCTCCTTCTTAATACCAAGGAATTTTGAAAGCGAAAAAATATTGAATTTCATAATCGGGTTCAACAAAGAATTAATAGAGAAAGTGGAGATAATTGATTATTATACAGGTAAAGGAATTCCTGATACCCATTTCAGCACTACATTTTCAATCTACTTTCGTTCTAAAGAGAAAACGCTTACTGACGATGAAGTTAATGAGATATTTGAAAATATCATAGATGAGATCCAAAAAAAATTTAATATCAAGGTGAGAATGTAGAGATGTTTTGCGTGAAAAAAATATTCACCTTCGACGCTGCACATAATCTTGTAAAATACAAAGGCAAATGCGAAAAGCTACATGGGCATACTTACAAGCTGGAAATAAAAATTTGTGGTGAATTAGATGATGAGGAGATGGTCTTAGACTTTTCGGAGTTATCCTCGATAGTAAAAGAAGAGATTTTAGCGCAACTCGATCATTCGTACATAAACAACATAATTCACCAACCAACCGCCGAAATGATTGCAAAATGGATTTGGGATAGATTAGTTAATAAACTCGATTCTAAAAGATTCAAACTTGAAGAAGTCGTTGTTTGGGAAACTCCCACAAGTTGTGCAATATACTTTGAAAAATGAACTTATATCCTTTGAAGGGATGTGATAAACCTTGTATAATAATTTTTTCAGGGCGTTCATTGTAACAGAAGATAAATATTTGAAAGAACTCTTCGAAAAGGCGGGATATAAAAATAATTTCATAATTCTGGAAACGGATCAAATATTCGGTATCAGACCGGATTTGATTATATTGGACCTTTCAAACAATATGGATTTGGTCGATGTGGTGTACAAAAACTTTGACGTCGAAGGGGCCCCCATACTTGCCGTTATAAATATAACTCAAATCGCGAATAAAAAGACCATGAACTTCGACAAAATAAAAGATATCATAGTTAAACCAACCACAATTGAAGAGATTTACAATAAACTTGAACTTTTGAAAATATATTTAGATTCCGTGAAATTCAGAAGGGTAAAAGAGGGGCTATACAGAGAAGAAATTGAACAATTGCTGGAGATAGAATACAAAAGATACGAGAGGTACGATGTGCCCTTTTCTCTAATGATAATCAGGATCGATGATTTTGAAAAACTCACAGAGTTGAAAGAGCCTCAAGATATGAACAACCTATTCAAGGAAACTTTAGAAGTGTTGAGAAACATGTTGAGAAGTTCTGATTTTGTTGGTAGATTCTCAGAAAAAGAATTCGCTGTGATTCTTACGAACACGAACATAGAAGGAGCCTATAAAGTTGCAAACAGAATTCAAAAGCGGATCAAAAGGCACAAATTCGCGGGCTTTTCAGATATAAGTATAACAGTCTCGATTGGTCTTTCCCAAGTATCAGATTCACTTGAATCTGCTGAAGAATTAATAAACATGGCAAAAATCGCCCTCTCACGGGCTATTAGAAACGGTAAAGGGAAAATATCGGTTTTCGATAGTTGGGTGAATTATCCCAAAACCTCAAATTAGAGATTCCAGAAATTCTTTGATTCTATTGATTGCTTTCTCCAACGATTCCATAGATGCTGCAAACGACAGCCTAACAAATCCTGGGGCTTCGAAACCTTCACCTGGAACCAAGGCTAATTTGAATTCCTTGAGGAGAACCTCACATACATCGAATCCTGTCTCTAATTTCTTTCCCATCGATGATTTACCCAGAAAACTTGAGAAATCCATGAAAAAGTAAAAAGCTCCACTCGGTTTCAAGAATTTTACGCCAATTTTTTCCAATTCAGTCGCCAAGAAATCCCTTCTCTTCTTGAATTCTTCGACCATATAATTCGTATCGACATCGAAAGCTCTAACAGCGGCTTTTTGAGTTATTGAATTGACATTTGAAGCAGTATGAGATTGAATCTTTGAAATATTAGATATTATAAAATCGTTAGCAGCAACATAGCCTATTCTCCATCCTGTCATAGAGTAGGCCTTTGAAAAACCATTCACCGTTATTACATTCTCCATACTTAAAGACGCGGGACTGAAATGTTCACCTTCATAAATCAATTTTTCATATATTTCATCACTTATTATGTAAAATTTCGCCTCTTGTGCTAACTCAACGAGATTTTTGAAAAATTCCTTTGGATAAACCGCACCGGTTGGATTGTTTGGAGAGTTAATAATTATTGCTTTCGTCTTCGTATTCACAATTTCCCTTAATTTCGAAATTTCCGGAATAAAACCATTTTCAAAACTTGTACATAATACAACGGGTATAGCTCCAAGGAGTTTCACTTGTGGTATATAGCTGACCCATGCAGGAGCAATGATGATAACCTCATCTCCCGGATTCACTATGGCTGAAAGGGCATTGAAAATCGCATTTTTTGCCCCATTTGTGACCACGATGTTTTTAGCTTCAACTGGGATGAAATTTTCTTTCGAAAGTTTTTCAGCTATTTTTTCTCTCAACTCCATTATTCCAGCAGCAGCCGTGTATTTAGTAAATCCTTCGTTAATAGCATTAATCGCCGCTTCACATATCTCTTTAGGAGTAGGAAAATCAGGTTCTCCAGCAGTTAAATCCACCACGTCGATACCATGAGCTTTCATACTCTTTGCAAGTGTGTTCAATTTTATCGTTATTGAAGGTTCTATGGCAGATAGGTAATCATTGGTAGAGTACATTTTCACGACCTCCATTGTAATATTAGGGTTTACAAGCTATTATATCATTAAAAAGGGGTGGCAATTTGAATTTCTTGATCAGTAAATTAAGAAAATCGTGGTTTTTTGTTAACAAAATATATCTTTTCATACTGTTTTTAATACTTCCCATTGTGAACGCCACGGTGTTCATATATTTTCTTCTATTGTATTCTATAATCTTCATATATAGATTTTTTACTCGAAGGATTCCCCTTGAACCACGTGAAAAATATGAATATCAAACATATGTGTATAAAAAAGCAAAAAACATCGAGCTGAAAATGGATGTATGGTACCCTAAAACCTCGAAAAAAGAGTATCCTGCTGTCTTTTTTGCTCACGGTGGTGGATGGGTATCGGGGTTCAGGAATCAGCCGAACAATGTTTCCTGGTGCAAATTTCTCGCATCAAACGGTTTTGTGGCAGTTTCAATTGACTACAGATATGGGTTGGAAAATACGATGGAGGATATACTGTCTGATTACGCAGATGCTTTGGATTATTTGCGAAAAAATTCCAGAAATTTGAGGGTAGATAGAAACAGAATAATATTGATGGGGTTATCTGCTGGTGGACATTTAGCACTCTTGTATTCCTCTTACTATTCGTACAAAAACAACATGAAGCGTATGGAAGGAATAAAAGGAGTCGTAGCGTATTATACTCCTTCCGATTTGAAGGATATACTCTCAAATGATTCAAAATCTCTGTTTGCAAAATTTGCTACTCTGACTACCTTGAAAGGAAGCCCTGAAAAACTTGAATATATATACGAATACTACTCACCAATAACCTGGATCTCGGAGAGGATGCCACCTACCCTTGTAGTGCACGGAAAAAATGACGTAGTCGTTCCATTCAGATCCTCTGTGAAATTGATCAAACGATTGAAAGAAAAAGGTGTGAAATACCTATTCTTAGTTCATAGAACCGGTGGGCATACTTTCGAATTTGAACTAAAAGACTTTCAGACTGTCAAGATAATAGAAAGAACTGTTAGATTCATGAAGGAGTTGGTCAAGGAATGAAAATAAATTTTTATTATGAGAAAAAGAAAATAGATTACACATGGGGATATATATTCAAGGGAAAAAATTACAGATGCAGTTTAATAAAATATCACACACTTTATAGAAATCCAGCGCCTGGAACCGAAACTGTGGAAATTTACAATTTCAGTCCAAAGGAAACAGCGAAAGCATCTGTACTGATACTCCAAGGACTTGGAAGTCGAAATGTATATTTTCTCCTGTGGATGGCAACACATTTGGCATCAAGCGGTGTGAACACAGCTGTATTAGTGCTTCCTGGGAATTACACCAGAGTCGAGAATAATTCCGTGAGTGGTAAAAGTTACCTCTGGCCAGATATAAAAGTTATGTATCGATTTTGGGAACATGGGGTTATCGACTCACTTTCAGCTATCGATCTTCTTGAACAGGAAGGGTTATGGGAAAGAAACAACTGTATGCTCGGATATTGTCTTGGTGGGATGATAGCATCGATAATACTTTCATTCGAAAAAAGAATCAACCAATCTATCTTGATGACAACCGGAGGCCACTTCCCAAAGATTTTGTTTGAATCGAAGACAACTGCTTTTGCAAGAAGATTGTTTGACAAGGGGTTCAAAAGCGATTATTATCTCCACGATAAAGAAAGACTCTATAAAATCTATGAGGAACAATTTCCTAAGGTCAAATATATGAAGTTTCATGAACTCATACAAGACAATGAAATTCACCCACTTTTCAAAATCGATCCACTTGCATACGCACACTTGATAGATGGTTCGAGAGTTACCTTGATAAATGCTATTTTTGATAAGACATTGCCGATAGAAAGCAGGAAGATATTCTCCAATGAGATTAAAGGTGCAAAAAAGTACAATCTTCCGATCGGACACGTTATATGGTTACCACTCGAATACATACTCGCAAGGTACATACTTCACAAAGTAAATGCGTATGACAAACGAATGGCTAAGAAACTTCTGATGAAAGAAAAAATTGACGATCCACTCGATGAGGATATAATGATGAAATAAAAAGAGGTGAAAAGATGCGATATTTAATATCCACTGCTTGTGATCAAAAATTCGAGGATTTTCTGATAAACGATTGGTTGAGATCTCTAAAAGACAATGTAGATCTTTCGAATACTGATATACTCGTTTTGGATTTTGGGTTGAGTGAGAACGCGAAGAACGTTTTGATGGAAAATAACGTGATGTTAAAAGAGAGTAGGATATCAGGCAAAATAGTGAACGCACGTTTCGCCGAGCTCACTAAATTTTTAAGGGAAAATCCTCAATACGAACAAATTTTGATGTGTGATTCGGGGGATTTGATATTTCAAAGAAGTATTTCTAACTTGTTTGAAATTCATTCGGACACCTTCAAAGTTGTCTGTGAAGATTACAAAGTCCCGATGGATGTTTTCTTAATGAAGACCGATTTACCCAAGAAACTGAAGAAAGAAATAAAGAGGATACTGAGTGAAAGAAAAATGATAAACGTGGGTTTTTTAATCGGTCCGAAGGATGGATTTATAAAAATGTGCGATTTCATCGTATCCACTATGAAAGATTTGGACACTTGGGGTATGGATCAGCTCCTCATAAACTATTATCTATATAAAAACGGTTTCATAGAATTGGATAAGGATTACAATTTCATACCAACCACACATTTAGGAGGTTTTTCTATCAAAAGGGGTGTATTTTATTTCAAAGATGGTAAAAAAATCGCGGTTGTGCACAATGCTGGAAGCAAAAAAATGTTTCGTCCAATCAAAAACTTCGGATATGGTGAAACCAAAAATAGACCGAAACACCTTCTTATATATTTACTGCGAATTTTCTATAATACAGCCAGTTTTTTGAAAAGGTGATGAATTCAACTGAATTTTAGTTTATAGTTAAACACTTTTTGAATGATCGATTTTGAGGGGTCATTAGATCCTTTTCGATATTGAAATAAATATATAGAGTAGGAGGCAATTTTCAATGTTAGATTTGCATATACATTCGCACTTTTCACCCGATTCCGAATCGAGGATTGAAGATATAATCAAAAAAGCCGAAAAAATGAAACTGAAAGTTATTGGAATATCTGATCATTACGATCTTGAAGATAGAGTACCTTATGCTTATAGGGTAGAAGACATGGATCATTATTATAAAGCTTTGGAGTTCTACAAAGAAAATACGAGTGAAGTGAAGTTTCTCAAAGGAATAGAAGTTGGAATTCAATCTTCAATAAATGGATTTGAGGACGATAGGTTCGATTATTTCATATATTCTGTTCATGGTTTACCCGGAATAAGTGATATGTCCAACGAGATAGTGGTGAAAGACTACGAAAAATTTTACAGAGATTATTTCGATGAAATGTTAGCCGCACTCGAAAAGGTTCATAAGCCTGGTTTTTTAGGACATATGGATTATCCCAGAAGATACTTGAAAGGTAATCCAGAAGTTCCAAAAAGCCTTTATAGTAAGGTATGGGACATATTTCAAATCTTAAAGGAGAAAGATATAGGAATAGAAATAAACACATCTAACATGGATAGGATCGTTTTCGATACATTGCCAAGTTATGAACTCATAAAAGAGTATGTGAGAATAACCGGTGGAAACCTCATAACTATAGGATCTGATGCTCACACCGTTAATAAAGTTGGAAACTTTTCCGAGAAAGTGACAGAAATGCTGAAAGATCTTGGGATTAAGCTGATTTATTATTGTGAGAACTGGGAATATTCGGGACTTATGATATAATTGGGATATAAAAAATCAATATTGTAAGTATCCTGGTACCGTAAGGTTCAAAAGGGAAACCGGTGAGAATCCGGTGCGGGACCGCCACTGTGATCGGGGACGAAATCTGCGTTAACCACTGGGAAGTTAACCACTTCCTGGGAAGGTGCAGAGAGTAGGATGATCCGAGAGCCAGGAGACCTGCCAGGATACTATGGTTCCACCAACCTTCGGATTCAAGGGGGTGGGAATTTGTTTTGAATTGTTGAATTTAACTTAAAAACTTTTAGCTATTCATCAAAATCAAAAGGGAGGAAATGATATGAGAAGAGCACTGCTCGTTTTGTTTGTTATGTGTTTGATTTCAATCTTTGTTCTCTCGTACCCGATAACTCTCGTTGATGACCTTGGAAGGGCAGTAACATTTGAAAAGGAACCCCAAAGAGTGGTTTCTGCAGCACCCGTTGCGACAGATTATCTTTTGAAATTGGACCTCTCGAATAAAATTGTTGGTGTTACATCTTTCGATAGTTACAAAGAAGCCGAAAATATTGGAAACTTGGTTCCAATAAATATCGAAAAGATACTCACTTTGAAACCAGACGTTGTTTTCACTTTTGGAGGTTTTCAAGCCGGAGAAGTTGAAAAACTGGAAAAAGCGGGATTGAAAGTATTTGCGATCAATCCAAGAACTATGGATGATATATTCAGGACATTGATCAACATCGGGATCATTTTCAATAAGTCAGAACAAGCTAAGAAACTTTCTCGCAATTTGAAAAGCAAAATGCTTGGGGTTGCCAAGAAGGCTTATAATGTTCCGATCGATAAACGTCCAAGAGTTTTTTTTGCATCGATATACCAAGGAACCAATGAAATTTGGACATGTGGTCAGGGTTCTTTTTTGAACGAAGTAATATCACTTGCAGGTGGAGTGAATATCACCGGTAATTACACGGGACCTAATGGTTGGTTAACGATCGGCATGGAGTTCGTTGTCAGTGAGAATCCTGATGTGATACTCACACCATATTATTACGAAGGTGGACAGGAAGAGGCTATAAAAGCTGTAAAATCAATAAAACTTTGGTCGAACCTCAAAGCGATCAAAAATAATAAAATAATTCCAGTGGATGGTAACATAGTGAGTTCACCCGATACCAGATTGGTCGATTTGATCGTGAAGCTCTATAAGATTTTCTATTCCGGTGGTGACAAATGAAAGGAATTTTGTTCAAGGGAAGGAAACTCATCCTTCCCTTCTTTGCTTTAGGAATAGTTCTATTCTTGATATTGAATCTATCATTTGGAAGCGTGCACATACCTTTTCATGAAGTACTTCTATCTTTGATCGGGAAGAAAATTGAATCTGTGAACGAAACGATAATACTGAACATAAGGCTTCCAAGGGTTTTGGTTGGTTTTCTTGCCGGTGCCTCTCTCTCCGTTGTAGGTTGCGCATTTCAAGGATTTTTAAAAAATCCTCTGGCTGATCCTTATATCTTAGGTATATCTTCAGGGGGAGCCTTTGGTGCAGTTTTGGCGATAGCTTTGCAACAATTCGTGGGTTGGAAGTGGTTTTCAAATATGGAAACAATGAGTTTCCTGTTCGCATTACTCTCAACTATGATCACCTATTTCATAGCGAACAACAAAGGAAAACTTCCAATAACCCAATTGATACTCAGTGGAGTTATAGTAAATCTGATTTTCAGCTCAGCAACGACTTTTGTTATAGTCTTTTACTGGAGAAATATTGCCAATTCTACATTTTGGTTAATGGGAAGTTTATCTGGTGTATTTTGGGATGATGCGATAAGGCTCATGATATCCTCCGCAGTTGGTATATCGATACTGATGTTTTTTTCTGAAAATCTCAATGCGATGTCACTTGGTGAAGAGGAAGCAATGTATCTTGGAGTGAATGTCGAACGCTTTAAATTATTAAACTTTGTTTTGGGGAGTTTTCTCACATCGGTGATTGTTTCAACAATTGGAATAGTAGGATTCGTTGGACTTGTTGTTCCTCATATAGCACGTCTTTTGTTTGGAGCCAATCATAAAATCTCCATACCGACGAGTGCTTTGATCGGAGGTGTTTTTTTGGTAACCTGTGATTCAATTGCACGGAGTCTATTTCAACCAACTGAAATGCCAATAGGAATTATAACTTCCTTCATAGGTGCACCTGTATTTATTTTCATTTTGAAGTGGAGGTTAAGGTCTTGAATCAGAAAGAATTTTTGATCTTGGAAAATCTATCTTATTCTTATACAGATAGGATAAAAGTTCTAAAAGATATAAATTTGAGAATTCGTGAGAAGGAACTGATAGGGATAATAGGTCCAAACGGATCAGGCAAAACAACACTTTTGAAGTGTGTAGCTGGAGTATTGAAAAATTACGAAGGAAGCATAAAAATATATGGCAAAGAGATAAATACTTTCAGAAGAAAGGAGATAGCGAAGATAATAACATTCGTGTCTCAGAATTTCTCACCTGCTTTTGATTTCACAGTCAAAGAGCTAATACATATGGGAAGGATACCATATCACACTTTTTTCCAAAACAGCAGTATAGGAGATCAAGAAATCGTCGAAGCTGCCATATTGGCAATGGATCTGAATGGTTTCGAAAACAGACGATTCAATAATTTAAGCGAAGGCGAGAAGAGACGGGTTGTGTTTGCTAAAGCGCTTGCACAAGATACAACCATACTTCTTTTGGATGAGCCATTTGCTCATCTCGATATAAATTATTCTTATGAAACTGCAAAATTGATTCGGATGAGAGTAAGAGAGTTTGAAAAGACCATAATTGGAGTATTCCACAACATAAATATGGCGAGTTTATTTTGTGATAGGATTATAGTGATGAATAATGGTAAAATAATTGCGGAGGGTGATCCTGAGAAAGTTTATAGAGAAGAAATAATAAATGAAGCATTTAAAACCAATTGCACGATAATATCGCATCCACGAATCAAGAAACCACAGGTGTTGATAGACTGGAAATGAAGCTTCAAGATCATGGAAAATGATTCATTCGTTTACATGAAAAAGGTGATCGGTTTTGGGGTTCTTTAGAAAAATTGTAAAACTGAAAGACGGGGAACATCTTCTCATAAGGAATGCTATAGAATCTGATGCTGCCGAAATAATAAAATATTTTAAAAAAGTTACTTCGGAAACGGATTTTCTCGTTACTCAACCTGATGAGGTTATTATGTCTATCGATCAAGAAAAGGCCATAATACGTGCCCATCTCGAGAAGAAAAACTCCCTGTTTTTAGTTGCCTTACTCAACGATGAAGTGGTAGGATCATTGAATTTCATAGGTGGTGGTAGAAAGAGAACCAAGCATAAAGGAGAACTTGGTATGAGTGTTCTAAAAGATTTTTGGGGTCTTGGTATTGGAAGCGCGCTTTTACAATCATTGTTGGATTGGACAAAAAAATCGGAAATAAGAAAGCTTCAACTTGAGGTGATGGTTGATAACGAGAGGGCAATAAATCTTTACAGAAAATTTGGTTTTAAAATAGAGGGAAGAAAAGAAAAAGCGGTTTTTAAAAACGGGAAGTACATAGATTTATTCGTTATGGGCAGGTGGGTTTAAATGGAGGAGTACTGGGTAGATCAAGAGAAATTTTATACATCTTTGCAAAGTGAGGAGTTGTATGAATTAGGAAGGATAATAGGGGAAATCGAAGAAGGGATATTCTATCTCATTCCCAAGGGATTCGAAAAAGACTATTCAACCTTTAAAGTCCCAGTTATAATTATCATAAAGATCGTTGATTCGGACTCATCACCTAACACCATAGTTGCAATTGACTTTAAATCGAATTTCATCTCTCGGAATATTGAGAAATGCGATGAAAATAGGTTACGTGGTGTGATACATTTCTTCGAAAAACTTCTTGGATTTCAATTTTCATGTTTTTCTCAAAAACCGATCGATGATTATTCAAGATTCTTCGGGATTTTGAGCACTTTTTTAAGACTCGACGTTAAACTCTTAATGGTTAATGAGAATGCCTTCTCAAAGCTTCATATTCCTGAAGAGGAGATGAAAGAAAATTTTGAGGATATGATCTCCTTAGTGAAATTGATAAGAGCATTGAGAGATATAAGTATCTTCTCAAAAGAATGGACAGAAAATTTCGAGAAGAAGGTTTTCTTCAAACCTTCAATAGCAGTTTCAGGTTTTGACATATTGCTGAACTTCAATCAGACTTATTATATAGCCAAATCATCAGTTCTTCTTACAGATACCGATCGCAATTCATTGAGGTTACTTCTACTGGTTGCTTTCATGAGATTGATCGACACATTATCAAAAACATTAAAAATCGGTAAAAAAATCTCCACGGAATATGAAGCAGCCTTTCCAATTGAATTCATCAAGCCTGAAAATGTTGGAAACTTCATGAGAATATTGAAAGAGATCTCTGAAAAATTTGAAGACTTTTTTTATGCCGATTCTGGTTTTGTGGGTTACATGGATAGACTGTCTAAGGTGATAAACGTCAGAGAAAATAAAATAAGTCAAATAAGAAGATACTTCAGCTTAATAGAACCTGAAGATGATCCATACAAGATCTTAGCTTTGGTGAATGGAACAACCTCAAAAAGTATGAAAATACTCTTCGAGAAAGCCTATTTTGAAGATTTTCAAACTATGAATTTCATACTCGAAAATTTTGCAGATGAGATAGAAAAATTTTTTATGGAGGTAATGGAAGATGCTTAAAAAATGCAGGAAAAAGATATCGAACAGGGTAGCTTTCTTGATAATTGAACCAAAAAGTTACGAATTCAAACCCAAGGAGCGTTTGTTGAGAGAAAAAGTTGGAGAATATGGATTTGATAGTATACATTTTGTATACTTCCACGACTCAGCAATTGATGATCCAGAAAACCTTACAGCTGATTTTGAAAATATGAAAGAGAAAATCTTTGAAATGGTAGAAAAAGAATACGGCTTGATTTTCACAGTCGGTGGTATAGGGTTAGACAGAGATGATTTCGTGCCGGAGGCGACTCTTGCAATAACTGACAAAAGGCTTTATGGAATGGAAACAGCACTTTTCAACTTCATGGAAAAGGTTTCCGAGGATTTTGCATTTCGACGTCCTATCATAGCGATTAGAAAAAAAAGCATAATAATGAACCTACCAGAGGAGTTCGAATACATAGAAAAGATACTTGACTTCTTTTTACCGAGGTTGAAGAAATTTTTGCAAATATCAACCAATTAATTCGAAAAAATTGATCCGAGTATTAACCTTTCTACTTCTCATAATTTTCTCATTCTAAAATTTCTTCACGACACGTAATTTTTTGAGTGAACTCAGTACTCTGGTACCGAAGGAAAAAATCAAGTTATCTAACAAAGTTTAACACCTGTGAAAGATTTTCCGCTATTTCCTCTGCGATCATAGTTCTCTCTGAGTTTTCTGATGCATAAAATTCAGCGCTTAAACCATGCAAATACACCCCGCAGACAGCCGCTTCCATGGGAGAAAGTCCTTGTGCCATGAATGAACCTATTATTCCACTCAAAACGTCACCACTTCCAGCCTTTGCAAGTCCTGTATTTCCTGTAACATTCAAAAAGGTTCCTCTGCCATCTGTGATTATCGTGGTACTTCCTTTTAAGACTAAGGTAATGTCATATTCGTTTGCAAACCCTTCAGCTGTTTCAACGAGATTTTCGCTTATCTCAAGCGTACTCTTACCAATCAACCGCGAGAATTCACCAAGATGTGGGGTTATAACGACGTTCGAAAAGTTTCTGAGTAAACTCTTATTTTTTGAAACGATATTGAGAGCATCCGCGTCCAAAACGGCAGGCCTTTCAGCAATATTTGGTAATAAATTTTCAACGAATTTCACAGTTTCATCCTCCATCGAGATTCCAGGACCGATCACGATAGAGTCCGCCTTACTCACAAACTCCGAGATCTGAGTTATAGAATCCTCGTCGAAAAAACCTCTTTTGGTCTTAATTGGTAGACTGACAACTTCCGGGATTTTACTTGTTACAACAGTATTGTACGGTTCTGGGACAACCGTATAAACTAAACCACATCCACTTCTGAGAGCCCCTAAAGACACAAGTATAGGAGCGCCTGTGTATCTTTTTGAACCTGATACTATCAGTAATCTTCCAAAAGTCCCTTTATGTCCCCATGAAGGTCTTGGTGGAAGCAAATTGCGCACTACGTTTTTGGTTACCAATTCTCTCTTTATAGAATCGGAATTTCTCACAGAGATCGGTATTCCTATGCTTGATATCTTCAATTTTCCGACGTACTCGCGAGCTGGATAAATAAAAAGACCAAGTTTTGGTAATCCAAAGGTTACCGTTAAATCCGCTTTTACAGCCGTATTGTAGACTCTTCCATTGTCCGAATCAACACCCGTTGGTACATCGACAGCTACAACATATTTTCCGTATCTATTTATCAATTCAACTGCCTTAAGAATGTATCCTCTCAAGGCACCGGCCAAACCTATTCCCAACATCGCGTCTACAACGACATCCGATCTTTTCAATTCATTTTCGATAAGGATCAGATCCTCAGAGGATTTCACTTCTTGTATCTCTATCCCCATCTTCTCAACAGCAAGGTAATTTGAGAGAGTTTCCTCACTCATTTTCTGAACATCACCAATTAAAATTACTTTTATGGAATTTGTATAATCCAGCAGAGTCCTTGCAACAACCAAACCATCACCACCGTTGTTTCCAGACCCACAAAATATCAGAAAGCTTAGACTATTTATATCCTTTAACTCCTCTTCCAAAGCCATTACCACACTGATACCTGCTCGTTCCATCAACACTCGCCCATCTATGTGAAACTCTTCCATGGTTCTTTTATCAATTTTTCTCATTTGCTCAGAAGTTGCTATTTTCATGTTTAACCCTCCTCGTTTTAGTTTCGAGATTTTCCAAAAGCCTCATGGCAATTTTGTATTCTATTCTTGCCTGATCTATCATTCCCAATTTTTCATACATGGCAGCAAGCTCTGCGTGAAGGGTAGGAGATGAAGGATTCTTTTTGAGCATTTTTCTAAAAAAATACAATGCCATTTTTTTAAAACCGATTCTGCCAAATAAATTTGCTTTCAATCTCAAAGGCAGAAACGTTAAAATCACCACAAATAAAATAAAAGGCAGAAATACCAAAAACAATTTTAATAATTTTCTAAAATTGTGGTCTCTATCTTTAGAATCCGTTCTCTCAGGAACTCGTGCTGGGGCTTTCGAAAGAGACGATAAAATCAAAGATAATTTTGTAACGAATTCCGGAGTGTTTATATTTGAGATGAGTTTTTTCAAGGTTTCAAGCTCCGTCTCCTTGAGATTCACTTTATCTATGAACTGTGTCCTTATCGCCAACTCACTTAGCATGGATATCATCTGGTTTTTGAGCCTTTCTCGCTTTATCTTTAGGTTCTCCCAACTCTCCAAATAATTTGTCAATTCTATTAGTTTCTTCGCCAATATTTCATTTGGAATATTGGAAAAATTCTGTGCAAAGGCATAAAGGGATTTTTCGAGAGAAAAATAAAGAGACAATTCCGCATATATCCCAATCAATTCGTTGTTTGGAGCTTCACCTTTCTTATTCAAGCCCTCTATCAAAAATTCCGAAAATTTCAAAGCTGCGATGTAATCAGTTTCGTCAAGATTCGAAAACTGCGCAGTGAAAGACCTTTCAAGCGTAAGGAAATCTACAGAAGAGAATACACCATATAAAAATCTTTTAAGATCGGTATCCAAAAGAGTTGGATCCTCAAGGGTAATCAACATCACAGGATAAACCAAAAGATCCGATCTATTCTCAAAAAACGAATTATAACCCGGTATTTTCCATAAGTATTTCACTCGCTTCAGCTTTTCTTTCACTTTCTCGTAATCCTTGTTATCGATACTATGAAAGAGATCATCTATATCTATTTTCAATTGTGGAAAAATATTGAAAACCAGTTTGAAATCTTCATCCAGTGATTCCTTAAGAATCAACAATTTCTTCCTGAAATTTTCCCAATCTTCCCTGGTAATCAGATCCATCAATTCTGGATATCTATCTCCGTATTTCTCCAAAAGCCGGCGTTTTGAATACAAAGCACATGCAAAAACCTCTTCCTCCTTGGAGAGGCCTCTATTTTGTACTATGTATTTTATTAACTCTTCAACAGCTTTCTCAATAGTCTGGGGTGATTTACTGAGACTTTCAATTCTGTCAATTCGTACCTGCGCTAACCCGAAAGAAAAGATACAAATAAACAAAAATGTTAAGAACTTTCTAATCATAATGATATTTTTCCTCCTAAGTGATATAATAACACTTGAAAGGTTAAATTTGAAAGAGGGTTGAGGATGAAATGTGAATGGGTGGTGAAAAAACCTGACGATGAAGAAGTAGAAAAATTAGTGAGAGAACTGAATATATCAAGGTTGATGGCAAAGATTCTTATAAACAGAGGTATAAGGGATTTAGAGGATGTCAGGTTTTTTCTTAATCCAAGGTATGAAGATCTTTTGGATCCTTTCTTAATGAAGGATATGGATAAAGCGGTAGATTTGGTATTGGAATTTCATAGAAATAAAGAACCGGTTGTCGTTTATGGCGATTACGATGTGGATGGAGTAACCGGTACTTATTTGTTGTGCAAAATCTTAGGTGATCTTGGCTGGAACATTGATTATTACATTCCCAATCGATTCGAGGAAGGATATGGTTTAAGCATCGATGCTATCGATGAAATAGAGAAACGAGGATTCAGAAACATAATAACCGTCGATTGTGGGATAACTTCGATCGAAGAAATTAAATATGCAAAATCGAAGGGACTCAGGGTAATTATAACCGATCATCATGAAGCCAAAGATATATTACCCCCAGCTGATGCAATAATCAATCCTAAGCGTCCCGATGATAATTATCCTTTTAAGAGTCTTGCAGGTGTAGGAGTAGTTTTCAAGTTGTTGAGCGCTTTAAGGCAAAAAGTGAACTTTTCATTTGATCTGAAAGATTATATAGACATAGTCGCAGTGGGAACAATAGCGGATATTGTTCCTTTACTTCATGAAAACAGGATAATAGTAAAAGAAGGACTCAAAAGAATACAGAACACTAAAAATCTGGGTTTGAAAAAGCTAATGGAAGCGGTCGGAATATCAAACAAGAGTATAACGGCACATGATATTGGTTTTAGACTGGCTCCCAAACTCAACGCAGCTGGTAGGATTGATAGTGCAGGATCAGCTGTAGATTTGTTATTGTGTAAAGATGAAAACAAGGCACAGGTTTTGGCTGAGCAACTGGTGAAACAAAACTCCACGAGGCAAACCATCGAAAACGAAATATTCAGAGAAGCCCTGAAAATAATAAAAAAAGAGGGTTACGAGAAAGACAGGGTGATAATCGTTTCAAAGAAAGATTGGCATTCCGGTGTGATAGGTATAGTTGCCTCGAGGATCCTCGCGAAGTTCTACAGACCAACTCTTTTAATTTCTATAGATTCCGACGGAATGGGTAAGGGTTCCGCGAGAAGTATCGAATCGATAAACTTAGTAGAGCTTTTAGCTTCCGCAGAGGACCTTTTCGAAGAATTCGGCGGGCATCCAATGGCCGCTGGTTTCACTATAAAGGCCGAAAACATCCCAAAACTTCGTGAGAGGTTAAACAAGAAATTAGAGAGTTACTCAAAAGAGTATTTCGTTCAAAGAATAGAAGTGGACTCCGAGATGTCTTTGGAGGAGATAAATGATTCGTTATTAAATACCTTGGATATCATGAGGCCGTTCGGGCAAGGGAACAAAGAGCCCAGATTTCTGTTTAAAAATCTTCATGTTGAGCAAATAAGATTTTCAGGAAGCAACTCGGAACATCTGAGAATCACTGTTAGGAAAGGTGATAAAAGGTTCGAAGTTTTCGGCTTCAATCTATCTCCCAAACTTGAAGACTTTAAATACGTTAAACCATCTCTTCTAAAAGTAGACTTGGTAGGATCCATCAAAAAGTTTGAAAGCTATGGTATGACACACGTTTCGATAGTCGTCGAAGACATATTGTTCTACGTGGACCCGATATTCGAAGATGCCGAGAAAGACAAAAACTTTGTGTTTGAATTGGTTAGAAATTGGCGTAAAACCGTCGATAGGGAAGATGATGAATCAAACCCAGAGGAAGTGTTTTTAGAGAGTCAAAAGTATTTATCCACGAAACACAGAGATATACATGCTGTGTTTGAAAAAGAACCGAATGTTTTGATATTGTTCTCAAATCCAAAAGTAAAATTGACAACTATGATCAGCAAGATTTCCAAGAACCTCATTGAAAATAAAAGGACATTGGTGTTGTCTCCAATAAATTCCAATTTATCCCAAACATTTAAAATTTTGAATCGCTTTTTCCCAAATCAAATGAGTTATTTTAATTCCATGACGAACGGTACCTCGAGAGATGACAAGATTTTGTTTTCAACGGTAACCTATCTCGTTGAAAAGCCTGAACTTCTGGAAAGCTTTGACACAATTATTTTGGATGAGCCCTATTATTTCTATGGTCTTCGTAACGGTCATGATGTTTCCAAGACAATAGATTTACTAGACAGATGGTTGAAAAGTTATTCGAGATCAAAAGAGTTGTTTTTATTGGGGATACAGTATTCCAAAGAAACGATCAAATTCTTCGAAAGGGTATTTTCACCACAATTCGTTGTTAAAGAAGCCGTTAAAAAAAGAGAGATGGGATTGATTGATTCGAGAGATACGAAAGATAAATTGGAATATATAAAAAACACCGTTAAGGAGAGCAGATTCGTCATAATAATAACATCCTCACCCACGAATTCTGTTAACCTCGTTAAGAGTCTCGGTAACGAAATGGTTGATATATTCAAAAATGGCGAAATTGTCTTTTACAATGAATTTTTGAAATTATTCCAAATGAAGAAATTAGAAAGTTTATTGAAAAAAAATAGAATAAGAGTTTTGATATCCACTTTCTCAGTAACCGATTTCAATATAGATTGCGATAATATAAACATCATCTTCTATGATGCCCCAAGAATTCCCCAGGAATTGCTGCTTCCCATTTACGCACTGGATGGGAAAAGATCCCTAATAACTCACGTGATTTTTCATAGGAATGATATAAAGAAAAATTTAGAATTCTTGGATGCAATATTTCCGACTAAAAGAAAAATAATGGAAGTCTATGAGTATCTCGCTAAACACAAAAAGAATAATTGGGAAAAAATAAAAGAGATTCTGGTGAAAGAAAAACTTGTAGAATCCGATGCTTATTTTAAAATATATCGGAGCATCTTCACGGAGTTAGGATTGTTCAGCAATGGGAAGATTAAAGCATTGAAACCATCGGAAATTTCGAAGTCTAAAAGATATAGAGAGGGAATCTTAGAAAAAGCAGTTGTCAGCAACTTCGGTAAGAAACTATCCGAGGCATCACCACGTGGTTTGCTGAAAATAATAACAGACCCGGGGGTGTACTGAGATGCGAGACGTCTTTCTTAAACTCAGAGTTGGAATGGTCTTCAGAGACGATATAGAGCTTTTCGAAGTTTTTTCAGCATTGAGAGATGAGGGGATATACGTCAGGTTGTTCCCATCTCCAAAGAGGCTTGCACCAGCATGTACTCTTCTTTTACTCATACAATCGGAAGATTCTCCAAGGGTTTTTCAAATCTTAAGAGAATTACGTAGAGAACCAATTAAAATTCTTGAATTAGACGATGATGTAATATCACTTCATTTCAGAGAAAATTGAAAATGGGTAAAGTTTTGCTTGGAATAGATTATGGAAGGAAACGATCTGGGATCGCCGAATTGAACACCGATATAGGTTTCGTTAAACCTCTCGGTGCTTTTAAAACTAATGAACTCATAAGGTTTTTACTTGAAAGATCCAACAGGTTCGATGATATAGTGGTTGGACTTCCACTAAACCTGAAAGGAAAATTCAGTGAGATCACTTTCAAAAGTGTGGCTTTTGCCGAAAAACTCCACAAAATTCTGAAAAAAAGAATCTTCTTGATCGATGAAAGGTTATCAAGTAATCAAAGTGAGTGGTTGTTCAAACAGAGTATGAGCAACAAAAGATTCAAGGATGTAAAAGATAAGTTCGCAGCCTCTTTAATATTGGAAAGTTTCTTTCAAAATCCTTCAATGGCATTTGAAATCGATATGAATTTCGATAGATTTCCTGAAAAACTCATAGAGGAAATTTTAGGAAAAAATGTGCTTGTAAGTAATAAAAAATACAAATTGGAGAATTGGATTGAAAAACCTGAGAGATTACTCTTTCAAACAAAAGATCCTTATTATTTCTACGTTCTCAGCAAAATGAACTTGAAAGCGTTGTTCTGTGATTTTGATGAGATTCCAAAGAAACTGATAGATGAATTTGATATAATAATCTAACGCGCCTGTAGCTCAAGGGATAGAGCGCTGGACTCCGGATCCAGAGGTTGCGGGTTCGATTCCCGCCAGGTGCGCCATGAAATCAGAAGTATAAAGATACTGAAGGAGTATCGTTCCAAACAACAGGTTAGTCTTTATATCAAACAATTCTTCCACTTTCTTTTGTAGATTGAAATACCTTGCATTTATCCAACTGAAGGTTGGTTGCCAGATTTGCATCAAACCATATGCAGGAAACCTGTCGGTGATGATCTCATCGTCTCTCATCATCTTATAGATCCCGTTGGGATTGAAAGCAAAAGGATTAAAAGATGATTCCCTTTCAATTATTGCCAACAAGAGTTCCGGATCTATGTCTCTAATATTGAAAATCTTTGAGGTTCTACCAATTGTGACATCCAAAGTAGTATCCACAATCTTTTTACTGAGAGTGCTTTTATCTATCTCTGGAGGAATCGTTTTGTTGAGTTTTAACCTCCTAAACACATAATCCAAAAGTGGACGGTATTTTTCATCACGAGTTAAAGTTTTGAGTTCGATGTATTTGGTGATGACGAAAGTAACATATTTTTGATCGACAACAACTGAGTCTTGAGATTCAAAGAAGGATTGGCCAACATGATATCGAGCCACTATATTCCTGTAGATGGCTATCTTCTTATTAAAAAAATAACCTTGACTGAGGAATGAAAGCAATGTTATCAAAGAAAACATCAGTAAAATAAAAACAGCCTCCAAATTAGAGGCTTTACTTATCTTGCGATATCTTTTTTTATGAATCCTTTTCAAATTATTCGATCACAACTCCTTTTAAAAATTTATTCATTTTGAATATCTGTCGATCTTGCGAAAAATCGATTTGAATCTTTTGATTATTTGTATCAAGAAGTTCTTCCTTGAATATTCTGTATTCATTGGAAATCAATTTCTTCTTGAAATAATCTAAAATGTTGAATATTTTTCGATCAATCCTGAAATTGAAGGGCGAAAAAAGTAAAGCTTTGTCTTCAAAGCCATAACAGTTATTCGACATCTTAATACCTCTCACTTCATTCATATAAATCCTTGAATAAACCGCACCCCAGTTCAAAACCACGTCAACAAGGTTGTGAAACTTACCATTTATTGATTGATCTATGTAAAAACCGAAATTATCGATTTTCCACTCCTCCAACTTTTTAACCAACTTGGAATTAGTCGAGAGATTCACAACAGCCGTACAATCTTTGAGTTTTAAAAAAAGTTCATCAAAATCTTTGTTACATACTTTCAAAACCTCTACATCATCATTATATCCTGCTTCCCTCATTCCCAATAGCAAAGCATTCACCATTCTAAAATACATTTCATTATCGATCGAATCTATCAAAACCGCTATTTTCTTTTGACCACCAGTGTACAAACCAGCGGCTACTCCGAGTAAAAATGTTGCCTCGTAATCTTTTATGAAATACCCTCTGTATTTTTCACCGTTACAAACCCAAATCTTGCTCAAAGAAGGTTCAGGAAGATTATCCAAGTATCTTTCCAATGACGGATCAGTTATAAACACGAGATCGTAATCACCGATCTGTCTCATGAAGTCCCCGGTGGATTCCTCTGAGATCTCCATATCTTCAACATTCACTGTGGGAAAAGCCTTGGAAAAATAAATTTGCCCCAATTCATGAGACAAATTCCAGAGATTGGATTTCATATCACCTTTGTAAACAAACAAGACTGATTCTGCGAAAAATGATTGAATCGCCATGATGAAGATGAAAACAAATAAAACAAGAACTCTCCTCACTTTAGCGCCCCCTGGAACAGCGAATTTGAAACTCGCCTTCCTCCTTCTGTAACTCTTCATTTCTGTTTTATGGCATATTTGAATGTTACAACCGGATCCCCTTGAACCTCTATTAACTTCATTATCACATAGTTACCTTCAACCGTTTTCACAAGATAAAGATGAGCTTTAGAAGGTACAGCTTTCTCATTACCGTTATTCAAACTTTCAAGATCCGATACGGATCTCCAATAATAATCCCTGATCTGTTTAACACCAAGATCTCTTATGAATTGTTTCGAGTTGTCAATTATTTTGAAGTACCATCTACCCCCTTCTTTAAACAAAATTAAATCAGGGTTCATGTTTATTTTACCATATTCTCCCGCTTCAAAATCCCAGCCTTTACCATCGACTGTATCACCATCGGCAAACCAACGTTCAGGCCCAACGGTCATAAAGGGATCCAACATGAAACAGCCAGAGAGTAATAACAACAAAACACCCACAAGTGAAATTAGAACAACTCTCCTTCTCAGTATCGTATTTTCACCCCCAATTTTTTATTTTAATCCTCTACAGTTTAAAGTATATCAGAAAAGCAGGTAGGATTTGAAAATTTTGAAGTAAAAATAGAGGGTGCCTTTGGAAAAGATACTCATGCCGTAATTGTATTCTTACCGAGTGTTTTAGAAACGTACAAAGCCCTATCAGCGACCTCAAACAATTCTGTTGCGTTGTTTCCATCATCAGGAAATGAGGACACACCTATGCTCGCTGTTAGATAAATGTCATTTTCGAACTCTGTTTTTCTGATTCTGATGAGTAATCTCTCGGCTATTTCCCTTGCGAATCTCTTTGAAACGTTGGGTAACACAACGACGAATTCATCTCCACCGTATCTACAAATTATGTCCAAATCTCTCATTGAAGATTTTATTACCATTGCGACTTTTTTCAAAACCATGTCTCCAAAGAGATGTCCGTATCTATCATTGATCTTTTTGAAATCATCTAAATCCAAAACAATGATGGAAAATTCCTTACCCCTTTCCAAAGACATTCTTATCATTTTTTCAAGGCAATTGTAAAAGTATGAATGATTGTACAAACCTGTTAAACCATCAGTCAAAGCTTTATTAAGGATTTTGGAATACTCCTTTGAACTTTCGAAAAAGCTTGCAATCTGCTCCATGAATATTTCCAGAACCTTCACCTGTTCAACCGTTGGGCGTTTTCCATTTATAGGCCCATCCAGAGATACATAACCAATCATTCCACCGTTTACATCCCTAAGTGGTATAAGAAAAAGATCAAAGGGCTTCCATGAATATTCATCAGTACCTGTCTCATATTTCCCCATGAAAACTTTGTTTCTGTCCAATTTTTTGTTTGCTTCTTCTGGAATGAAATAGGAATTACCTATCTTGAATTCTGGTTTGAAAAAATCCCTTACTTCATCTATGGTCGGTGGATCTTTTTTCAATTTTTCGAATTCATTCTCATCAATCCCATAACACGCAACACGTTCGGCTATTCTTTTTTCGTAATTGAAGATGTTTATCAACACATACTTACATTCAAAAAACTCTGCCAATATCCTTGCGATGTCCTTAAAAAAGAGATCCAAGGGTTTGTTGGATTTGATCGTTTTGAAAATCTGTAATATGTTTTCAAGCCCCGATTTGATGTTCAAAAGTTTTTCATGCTCAATTAAGGTGCGATTGTAATTGGATTTGTATTTTGTAGTCAACCAATAAAGAAAAAGAACAACACAGGAGAAGTAATATCCAAGAGTTATGAAGATAGAAATATAATCCTCTGGAAAATAATAAATCTCATTGATTATGTAAACGGATGGTATGTTCATTAAAAACAAAGGTAGATCGTTTGAAATGCCATAGAGTCTTTCTTTCAAAGAGGCATCTCTTGGATTTTCAATATGGAAAAGAAAGATATTCAAAGACTTGAAAGTGAAAACAAACAAAAGTAAGGCCAACAGGAAATTCAAATTTACAAACTTATCATAGACGATGGAAGATATTGAATATTGTATAAAATAATATACTGCCCCCCTAATTTTTCTTAAAAGAAGCGAATCCTTGCTTTCTTCGTTGAATCTCAAAAGTCTTGTGATAATCAAAGCAATATTCGACATCCTTGGGCCAAATATCACGAGCAAAGGTAAGAATCCTATCGCGTTTGTTATCAATCTAATCTTGTAGTATTTACCGCCTTTTTTTCCAAGAAAACCCTGATATCGAATACTGATGTTGTCTGTGAAGTACAGGAACAAAAGGGTGAAGATAAAGAGTATTGAATGGTCTTCCGCAAGAAAATAGTGAGGATACTGTTTGTAAAAAAACATCAACCAAACGAAAATTACCGATGTCAAGATAGTTGAAATGATTAAAACCGCTTCTTCTCTAAGACTCCGCCGCATATTTACCTATCCCCCTGAGACACTCAAATTCCTTTGCTACCCCCTTTCTTGGTTATTATATCAAAAAACACTTGATTTCGAACATTAAATATATTAAAATGAAGTAAAATAACTATTTGTATATTCAATATACAAGTAGTCATGATAATAATTTGGGAGATGGAGAAGATGTATGCTAAAAAAGATCGAAAGGCGTTGATTGTCGTCAATGAAATCAAGAAGTTAATCTTAGAGAGAAATCCAGTGAGACTCCCAAGTGAAAATCAGCTCGCCCAGAGATATGGTGTGAGTAGGACTATAATTCGAGAAGCTTTGAGAATATTGGAGTATGAGGGAATAACTCATACAGTTCAGGGGAGTGGCACTTACGTCAAAAAAAGGGATGGCATCAATATATCCATTGATATATCGTTGGAAGTGAGAAGTAATGATCCAAAACAGATACTCGAACTGATAGAGGTTAGAAGATGCTTGGAGAGTGGTGCAATACGACTCGCAATAATGAATGCGAACGATGAACAAATAAAAGAATTAGAAGAAACACTTTTAGCACTCGAAAGTTCAATCGAAAAACATGAGGTTTTGAGCGAGGTTGATGAAAAATTTCACAAAAAGATCTTTGAAATAGCGAACAACGAGATTCTGAGAAAAACCTTCGATGCTATTTTTTCGGTTCTGGGAATTCTCTGGCACTCGCCACTTGGAATGAAAAATTTCGGTGACAGGGGACTACCATATCATCGATTATTGTTCGAAAAAATAAGGGAAAGAAATTTAGAAAAAGCCCTTGGGATCTATCAGAAAATCATAGATCTGGACATCGAAGATATCAGAGAATACGAACATAAGTCTC
>DQYP01000202.1 GCA_011043375.1 Thermotogaceae bacterium
CTTATGTAGAATAAAGTATTCTATTTTTGGTTTAATTTTATCACATGCGCGTCTGAAGTTCAACCCACTTTTTGAAGGTGATAGAAATGACCACTGAGGAAAAACTCAATTTAATTTATGAAATAAGAGAAAGCAGACAAAAGGATAGGGTTTTCGAGCTCATCGAGATGTTGAAAAATGAAAGCGAAGATATCGTGAAAGAGAGTTTAGTGGAAGCTTTGAAAATCCTAAAAAACGAAGATGCGATTGAAAAACTCATGGAATTTTTTTACTCCGAGGATCTGTATCTCAGAAACGCCGCGGTTACAATACTTGCTGAATATGGAGAGCTCTCAATTTCTTATCTAATGAAAAAATTGGATGATGAAAATGAGCACGTTAGGAAGCTCGCTATAGACACGATTCATATGATCAGAAATCCGATAACGGTGGATATTTTGGCAAAAGGTTTGGAAGATAAATCGATAAACAATTTGATAAGTGTGATTGAGTACATAGCCGATCTCGAAGGTTACCACTATTCAAATAAAATAGCAGAGATATTGGAAGAATCTCGTGACCCATTTCTGACGATCACATGCTTAGAGGCGTTATCAGAGATAGGCGATGAATATTCTTTGGAAGTTGTGAAAAAGAAATTTCCCGATCCTTCCAAGATAGATGATTTCACGTTGCCAGCGTACATGAGATTTTTGGCAAGTCATGCCACTGTGGAATTTTTACCTTTCGTCATAGAGGTGTTGAATGAAAAGTCAGAGATATTCTACAAGGAACTAATAGATATACTCGAAAGGTTCGTCAATATGAAGAACGAATTATCAGATTCCGATGTTGAAAAAGTATACTCAGCGCTGCTGAAACTGCTGAATACCTCTATACCATCTATGAACAAGTATGAAGTGTTTGGATTGATAGTGGAATTGAGAGGAGAGAGTGCGAAAGATCTAATCCTTGAAATGCTCAATTCAAACGACTTTTTCATAAAAATGGGAGCTTTGGAAGCTGTTGGAAAACTCTTTAAGGGAAATAGGGAAATCGTCGAGAAGTTAAAAAACTTCCTAAAACGAGAAGTTAACGAGGAGCTAAAGATGGTGGCAAGGGATATTTTAGAGATTTTGGATCGGTAAGGTGATAATGGTGATAATTGGGCTACGTGAATTTAAGAAGGTGAGAGACATCATCTATTCGAAAACAGGAATTTATATACCGGAAAGTAAAGTCTATTTTTTGAAAAAGCGCATTGAGAATCGCTTGAAAGAGTTAGAATTGCAATCTGCAGAAGATTATATCAAATACTTGCATTTTTTCGATAAAACCGGTCGAGAGGTGCAAAATTTGATAAATTTGGTCACCGTAAATGAAACATATTTTTTCAGGGAGTTTCCACAACTACAAGCTTTTGCAGAGCATTGTTTACCAGAGGTTGCAAGGAAAGCTCCCCACAAAAAGATAGAGATTCTCTCCGCTGGATGTTCTACTGGTGAAGAACCTTACACACTTTCAATAATACTCATGGAAATGCTCGATTCTGCTCGTAGCTTCGAAATCACAGCCATAGATATAGATGAAAATGCACTTGAGAAAGCTAAAAAAGGGATATACAACGAACGATCGGTGAAGGATGTACCAAAGATCTATCTGGAAAAGTATTTCGATGTTTTAAAATCGGGTTACGCTGTCAAGCCAGTGGTGAAGAAAAACGTTAAGTTCAAAAAAGTTAATCTCTTTGATGCCAGATCCCTCAGCATGTTGGGAAAGGACTTTGATTTCATATTTTGTAGGAATGTTTTGATATATTTTTCTGATGATTCTCGACGAAAAGTCGTGGAGAGTTTTTACAACATGATGGTTCCGGGTGGTTACATATTTCTCGGCCATTCCGAATCTGTTAGCAGAATAACCACTGCCTTTAGAATTAAAAGAGCTGGAGATTTCATAGTATATCAAAAACCTTTGGAGTGATAAGTAATGGGTGAAAGAAAAAAGAAAAAGATACTCGTTGTTGATGATTCCCAGGTCACCAGAAATTTTCACGCGTATATTCTGAGATCTGCGGGGTATGAAGTCATAGATGCCATAGATGGTGCCGATGCTCTTGAAAAACTCTACATGCATCCGGAGATCGCTTGCGTTATAACGGATCTGAATATGCCAAAGATGGATGGTTTAACTTTGATAGGGAGAATACGTGAAGATGATGCATTCAAAGATTTACCAATAATAATTGTTACAACACTCAACGATTCGACTGATAAATTGAAAGGATATGAGATTGGTGCCAACTTTTATATCGTGAAACCTGCTGATCCCAAATTTCTTGTAAAGAGTATCCAGATAGCCCTTGGGGAGATGATACAATGAGATTTTCCTCCGACGACATTGAAATACTACAAGCGTTTTTAGAGGAAGCTCCAGATCATCTCAAGGGACTTGAAGAAAGGATCTTGAAATTGGAATCTGAACCTTCAGCTGAAAACATTGATAATCTTTTCCGAACTTTTCATTCCCTGAAAGGAATGGCTGGCTTTGCCAATCTCACTTCCGTAGTAAACGTGTGCCATGAATTAGAAGATATCTTAAAAAGTTTGAAAAACGATCAAATTTCCTTTGCAACCGAAATTGTGGATTTGCTGCTTGAGGGTGCAGATTTTTTGAATTTCGTTGTTCAAAGACTAATGGAGGCACTCGAAAATTATAACGGCGAGGATATCGAGGTAGAAGTTGAAAACCTTGGAGAACAAGAGATATTGATTAAGGTTTCAGATTTCAGAAAGACCCATGCTGAAAACTCGACAACTTCAACGAGTATGTCAGAAGAAAGTATGCCCAAATCAGTAGATGTTTCACAAGAAAAAATAGAACAAGTGAGTTCGAATGATGGAATAGAATTATCCGATTTTGTCAAAGATTTCATCGAAGAATTGAAAGATAAACTTGAAGAAATCGAAGAGAAACTCTTAGAATTTGAAAAAAGACAGGATAAAGATGTTTCTAATGAACTGATGCGACTCTTTCATAGCATCAAGGGTGATTCGCGTTTGATTTTATCAATGTCTCCAGAAGAAAAACTTCAAAAATCGTTGATAGCAATAGAAAACATCTCTCATGGGATCGAGGAACTTTTTCAGAAAATAATGAACAACCAATTGAGAGTATCCACTGATATCGTTGATTTAGTATTCGCTGGGATGGACTTGACTAAGTCTCTGTTGAACTCTTTAATCGAGTCCAAAGATCCACCTGAAACCGAGAATTACATTAAGAAGCTGAGGAATAATGCATCATTGGGAGAAGATGAGGTTTCTTTGACATCCATTGAATCTTCAAAGAAAAGTGAAGATGAAACTATTGCCTTCAAAGCTTTTGAAAACATAACATCTCAGTGGTTCGAATTTTTAGAAATGTTTTTAAAATCTCCTTCAGAAAATGGGTTCAAACAATTAATTCGAATGACTGAGAACGTGAAGAACGGATTACTTCACTTGAAAGAAAATGATAAACTTTCCATTATAGATCGATTGATTAAAACGATAGAAGAAGAAAAATATGACGAGACTGAAGATCTCATAAAAAGTTTTGAAAATTGGTTGAAGGAAAAGAAAAAGGTAATTGAGAGTAAAAGAATCGAATCTAAAAGCGTTTCGACAAAACAGACCTCAAAAAATATTACTCTTGGCTCTGAAGTTACCTCAAAGACTATCAGAATCGATAAAGAAAAACTCGATAAATTGATGAATTTGGTCGGAGAATTGATAACCTTGAAAAACTCCTTCACAAGCATGATAAGGGAACCCCACAACATTCAAAACACGAAAGACTACATAGGGAAAATGGAAAGATTGGCAAATGAATTTCAATCTACGGTCATGTCGATGCGAATGATCCCAGTTTCCGAGCTTTTTAACAGATACAAAAGAACGATTCGTGATCTTTCAAAGAATTTAAGGAAATCGGTGGAACTATTCATAGAAGGTGAGGAGACGGAACTCGATAGAACAGTTATAGAGCAGCTCGCTGATCCCTTGACACACCTTATACGGAACGCCGTAGATCATGGTATAGAGGAACCTGATAAGCGGGTAAAACAGGGTAAGCCAAAAACAGGAAGTGTATATCTCAGAGCATACTACAAGGGAAGCTACGTATTCATAGAAGTGGAGGATGATGGACAGGGAATAGATCCAAACGCTGTACGCGCGAGAATTATCGAACGCGGTATCTTAACACCCGATCAGGCAATTGAGATTCCAGATGACGAGATAATATCTTTCATATTCGAACCTGGTTTCAGCACCAAGAAAGAAGTTTCAAACATATCTGGCCGTGGAGTGGGAATGGATGTAGTGAAAACGAACATTGAAAAAATGGGAGGAAAGGTTTTCGTTGAATCAAAGTTGAATATGGGAACGAAGATTACCATGCGTATTCCACTATCGCTTTCCATAGTGCTTGGGCTCATGTTCGAAGTAAACGAGCAAAAGTACATTTTTCCTATTGAGTACATACGAGAAACCATAAAAGTTAGAAAAGAGAAAATACACGATTATGGTGGGGTATTTCTCGTTGATGTGAGAGACAAGATGATACCTTTAATAACTATCGAGGAAACTCTACATCAAAAATCCATAAACCCCATGAAAAAAGAATATGATTTTAATTTGATTCCGTTGATAATAGTCGAAGAAGGTACAGACGTCGTAGCTTTTGCCGTGGATAGGTTTCTCGAAGAGAGTGAGTTCTTGATAAAACCCGTTCCCGAATATTTGAGGGTTGATGGACTCGTCTCAGGTGCGACGATACTTGGCAACGGTGAGGTGGTTCTGATAATTGATCCAACGAGGTTGGTGAAATGATGGCAAAGGTGATCGTATTTTCCAACAGAAAAGGTGGTACAGGTAAGACCACGCTCGCTTTTAATATTGCCGCCATATTATCAGAGAGAGGGCGAACTTTGTTGATTGATTTCGATTCACAGGCACATAGTACCATCTACTATGGGTTGCAACCTCAAAGTATCAATTATGGGATATATGAGAGTTTGGTCGAGTTTGTGAAAAATGGACAATTAAAAAAGGAAGTGGTTGTGGATACAAAAAGTTTCCACTTGATACCAGCCAATCAAAATCTCGCGGCTTTCGATTTGGAGTTCGCAAACTTGGAAAATAAAGAAGGCATATTAAAAGATTTCTTGTTGGAATTTGACAGTGACTATGACTACATTCTCATCGACACACCACCAAACCTTGGATTAACGACACTGAATGCGCTCACAGCTGCACAGTATTTGGTGATACCGGTGAAAGCCGATTTCTTATCATTGGCAGGTTTGGCTCAGATAATGGATATCTTTTATAAAGTTAACTCCACATTGAATCCCTCGTTGATTTTGCTTGGGATTGTTCCAGTGATGTTTGTTACACGAACAAAAATGTCCAAAGAATTTCTGGAACAGGTGACGAATATTTTTGGAAAGAATTTAGTTTTCCATCCGTTGAGAAGCGATGTGAAAGTAATGGAGAGTTCGAGCTACGCCTTACCTGTTCATCTATATTCACCAAATTGCAGAGCAGCTGTTGATTTGAGAAAAATCGCTGAACAGATTCTATGGAGGATGAAAAATGAAAAAGGCATTGGGTAGAGGATTGGATTCACTTTTGAATTTTCGGAACATAGAAAAATTTTTCACTCAGGCCCTTGAATACGACGAAAAAGGAATGTATCTGTATGCATTCTACTTCTATATGAAAACAACTGAAATTCCTTCACCTTTCACATCCAAGGCCTTAAATAACGCAGCCGTTATTTTAGCTGAGCACGATTTCATCGATGAAGCGATAGAACTTTTAACAGAAGCTTTGAAGTACGATCCCAATAATTTGGAAGCTCAGGAAAACTTGAAAATCTTAAAGGGTGAGGAGACATGATAATTGGTATCGATTTTGGCACAACGAATTCCGTGGTTGCATACGTTGATGAAAACATGAAAGTCAATGTTATTGTGAATGAACGTGGGAGCAGGTTAACACCATCGGTAGTGTATTTCAAAAACGAAAAACAAGTTTTTGTAGGTGAAATGGCAAAGTCGCAGATGCTTTTAAAACCTTCACAAACGGTCTCGAAAGTTAAAAGAAAAATTGGAACAGATCATACTTACAAAATATTTAACAAAGAATATAAACCTTATGAAATCGGTTCATTGATTTTTTCAAAATTAAAGAAATACTCTTCGGAATTTTTGGGCATAAATGTGGAAAAAGCTGTGGTTACAGTTCCAGCATATTTCGATGATAACCAAAGACAAGGAGTTATAAAAGCGGCGAAATTAGTTGGCATTGATGTTGTAAAACTCTTGAACGAACCAACAGCTGCTGCTTTGGCGTATGGAGTGCCCAACGATGAAAGCACAGTATTGGTTCTTGATCTTGGAGGAGGAACCTTCGATATCACTCTAATGAGACAATCAAATGGATTGTTCGAAGTATTAACAACTGGTGGAAGTACAGAGCTTGGAGGAAGCGATTTCGATGAAATACTCGCCGGTTGGCTGGTGGATGAGTTCCAAACTGATACCGGTGTCGATTTGAGCACTGATCCGATTGCTCTTCAACAAATTTACAATGCCGTCGAGAGAGCAAAAATAGATTTATCCAACGTCAACGATACAAATGTTGTGATCCCATATATAGCGCTTACCGAGCGAGGCCCTTTACATATAAATAAAATTTTAACGCGAGAATTATTCGACAGTCTCTGCAAAAATTTAATAGAAAAAATCGATGAACTGATCGATGAAACACTCAGCGAAGCCGATCTATCTCCCGATCAAGTGAATATGCTTGTATTCTCCGGTGGTGCCTCACGAATGCCCTTTTTCAGAAAACTATCTCAAAAGTTTCCAAATGCCCAAATTAAGGCTGAGATAAATCCTGATGAAGTTGTAGCAATGGGTGCAGCCGTTCAAGCCGCTATGATCGAAGGAAGAATAAAGAGTGTGGAATTGAGGGATATACTTCCCCATTCGCTCGGTGTTTTAGATGATGACGACAATTTCGTTGAAATAATAAAAAAGGGAACGATTTATCCCACAGTAGCGACGAAGATGTTCACCAACACCGAAGATAATCAAGATACGGTTACAATCCAAGTTTTGCAGGAAAGGGGGGAAAAGTTAGTAAACCTGGGGAAATTTCACTTCAAGTCTTCTAAGAAGTGGAAAAAGAACGAAGCCAATATAGCTGTGAGCTTTTCTTTGAACAACAATGGTGTGTTAGAAGTTTCAGCAGAGGATGTTGACACAGGTGAGGTTGAGGAGGTGGTGATAACTGATAGCATCTTCAACTATTTCGATGAAGAGCTTCATCAACTCGATCTTGAAATCATTTGAAGGAGGTTTGAAAAATGGAAAAAAAGAGATTGGTCGTTCCTGAATCATATAACAAAGGGGAAAATACCAAAACTGGTATAAAGCCGCGCGAAGAAGCAAAAAACGAGGAACTAAGGCAAAAAAGGGAAGAAGCGCGTAAAAGAGCACAAGAACGTGCTAAGGCAAGAACCCTTGCAAAAAGACAAGCCATGGCTGAAAGAATAGCGGGTGCTGCAGAAGAATTACTTGCTGGGGTTGAAGAAGCGTCATCAGCAGCGGAAGAATTGAGCAGATCGATGGAACAAATCGCGGCGGGTGCCGAACAATCGTCGAGTGCAACTGACGAAACGAGGGCTGCGGTAAATCAAATCAATGCCAGTGCTGGAGAAATAAATAAAATGGTTAGAGATATGAACACCAATACATTGGAAGCTCAAAAGAGGTTGTTTTCAATGATTGATGAAATTCAAAGTCTTATAAATACTTTGAATGAGACTGCAAACAGAAATCAAAAATCATCCGAGATGATTCAAAAGTTGGCAGAACAATCTGACAAGATCCAAGAGATAGTAAAAACCGTGGTTATGATAGCCGATCAAACCAACCTCTTAGCGTTAAACGCCGCGATCGAGGCTGCAAGGGCTGGAGAACATGGAAGTGGATTCGCCGTGGTCGCAGATGAGGTTAGAGGGCTTGCCGAGATTTCTGAACGCTCTGCAAGGGAAATCACCGATATAGTTAAGGAAATCAGAGAAGGCGTTGAGGGAGTTGTAAAGGATATAAAGAACATTACGGAAAACACCCTTAAAGACGTGGAAGTTGGAGGAGTTATAACCGAGAAATTCAATGAAATTACCAATGAATTTAAAACACTTGTCCAGCACATGGAAGATATGTCAAAGGCTATGAACGATATTACAGCAAGCGCGCAGGAATTTCTGGAAAGTACCGAGCAAGTTGCAACAGCGGCAGAAGAATTGAGTTCTGCAGCTGTTGAGGCTTCAAAAGGTGTTGAAGAACAGGTAAAGGCGTTATCTGAAATAAATACGGCAACCAACGAATTGGTAGAACTTTCAGAGGAGTTGAAGACATCAACCGATACTGAAAAATCCGCAGAATTCGTTGCCTCTGCTGCTGAAGAACTCTCGGCAAATATAGAAGAAGCGAATGCAAGCTCTGAGCAAATAAACGCTGCAGTTAGACAGCTTGCAGAGGCTGCTGAAGTTTTGGCAGAACAAACCACGAAGATGAACGAACTTGTTAACAGAATCCTTGAAATGGTCAACGAACTTCAAGAAAACATTAAAGTAGATTTGGAACTTTTGAAAAAGGTGAACGACATGTTGCTTGAAAGTCGAAAAAAGACTGATGAAATGATAATGGGGATAACAAACGCTCAAACATCTTTTGAAGACGCGAGTGCAAACGTAGAAAATCTTGCCGAAAAAGCGAGAAGGATAGACAAAACGGTTGATACCATAGATAAGGTTACGATTCAAACGAATATGTTGGCTGTCAATGGTTTTATCGAAGCCGCGCGAGCGGGTGAATATGGTAAGGGCTTTGCGGTAGTGGCAAATGATATAAGGAGCCTCGCGACGGAATCAGGCGAAAATGCCGAACAAATAAAAGAGTTGGTCAGCACTATACAGTATCAAGTGAATCTTGTAGCTTCCGATATGAATGATAACTCAAAAATTGCCGCGGATGAATCGGTTAAGGCAAAAACGAGTATTAAAGCTATTGAAGAAGTTGAAAGTGTTTTGAAAAATTTAATCGATCAATACGATGAGATCGAAAATGCAGTGGAACAAATAGCAGCCGCTCTTGAACAATCCCAAAAGGCTATAGAACAAATCAACAGTGCGGCAGAAGAATCGGCAGCTTCCATTGAAGAAGCATCAAAGGCTGCTGAAGAGCAAGCAAGAGGAATGCAAGAACTCGCAAAGGCCATTGAAGAAATAGCAGCAACCGCCGATGAACTTCAAGCAGAGTAGGGGGGGTATTCATGCAAACAACCTTGACGCAATATGTTTCATTCGTTCTAAAGGATCAGATATATGCGATACCAGTTAAATGGGTGCGAGAAATAATAAGGCTCCCCAAAATGACGAAAGTACCCTTAGTTCCAGATTACATAGAGGGACTCTCAAACCTGCGTGGAGAAGTTTTTCCCATCATTAATTTAAAGAAAAGATTGGGAATTAGTGGCGAAACTCTCGAAAACTCGAAGGTTATAGTCATAGAAAAAAACGATCAAACCTTTGGTATAATTGTGGACAGAACGTCTCAAGTTATGGATGTAGAAGAAGATAATATAGAGGTTGCCACCGCTTCAAATGACTTTGTGAAAAATGTGATACGCATGAAAGATGATATATACATGATCTTAAAACTGGATGAATTAATCGGAAGTGCTGATCTTGTAAGCCAGGCAGAAACAGCAGGAGGAAAAAGGGGTAATAGAGTAAACACAGCACAGGAAAGCGAATCTCTTCAGGAAAATTATGTACAAATAGTCACATTCGAAATGGGAAAAGAGTTCTATGGGTTCCCCATAGATGATGTACAAGAAATAATAAGATATAAAGTTCCCAATGAAGTTCCTAACATGCCAGGATATGTAAAAGGTATTATGGACCTCAGAGACAGTATTCTGCCGATCATAGATCTTAGAATCATGTTGGGAGTACCAGCAACCAAGCCCGATGAATTTACCAAGGTTATAGTTTTAAAGACAGAAAATACCAAAGTCGGTTTTATCGTTGACCGTATAAAAGGAGTATTACGAGTCCCTGAATCCGATATCAAAGAACCGCCAGCAATTATAAAAGATCGTGGTAGAAACGAAATTAAAGGAATAGTAAAGGAAAATGACGAAACAATCATGATCTTGGATGCATCCGTGTTGGTTCCCTCAGAGGTTGTAGAATTATCCGAGGATACTAAAGAAACTGGGGAAAAATCCAATGAAGTTTTGCTTTCTGAAAAACAGTATGTAGTTTTCTTGGTAGGTGAAGAACACTACGGTGTGGGCATAGAAAGTATTAGAGAGATAAACAGGTTGACCAACGTGACGAAGATACCACGGGCACCGGAATTTGTTGAAGGTATAATGAATCTCAGAGGCGAAATCGTACCCATAATTGATTTAAGAAAAAGGTTTCAGATGGAAAGCTTCGAGGTGAACGATTCTACACGCATAATCGTTACAGATATTAACAGCAAAAGAACCGGTTTCATCGTTGATTACGTGGAGGGCGTAGAAAAAATACCAGATAATCTCGTAACAAACTTGATAGCCTCCATAGATTTGGGCGAAGCTAATAAGTTTGTTAAAAGCGTTGCTCGTTTGGAAGATAAATTGATCCTTATACTTGAAATTGAGAAGATTCTTTCTGAAACTGAGGCAAAACAATTGGAGAACATAGTATCCAATGCTAATGAAGGTGAAGAAAAAAAAGAATCAAAGAAATCCAAAGCAAAAAAAAGCCCTGGTAAAAAGAAAACAAGCTCAAAAGCCAAGAAACTCAAAAGATCGGAGTGAGAAACGGACGATATGAAAAAACTACGAATTCTTGTTGCTGATGACTCAGCATTGATGAGAAAAGTACTAAAAAAAATGATAGAATCTGAGCCAGATATGGAAGTAGTAGATGTTGCGCGTGATGGAGAAGACGCGGTGGAAAAAGCGAGAGAGCTCCTACCAGATGTAATAACAATGGATATAAATATGCCAAAAATGGACGGATTAACGGCTCTCCAAATAATCGTTGAAGAAAAGATTGCACCAGTTGTCGTAGTCTCATCTTTAACACAGGAAGGATCTGTCACAGCTTTTGAGGCCTTAGAGCTTGGAGCATTCGATTACGTTCCAAAGCCTGGTGGAACGGTATCTTTAAATATGGATTCTATAAAGCAGCGGCTTATTGAAACAATACGTTCAGCTCATAAAACATTCACAAAAAAAGGTTCTGTGGATAGACTAACAGCAAAGATTGAAAAAACAGACTACAGTGATATCAAAAAAAGCACATCTACTATCATTGTTGAAAAAGCAACGATCACAACTTTCTATGCCGTTGCCATAGGTATTTCCACGGGAGGACCAAAAACTATCTACGATGTCCTCCCGCTTTTACCCTCAAATTTAAACGCCGCAGTTTTTTTAGTTCAACACATGCCACCAAATTTCACAAGGCAATATGCTGAAAGGTTGAATAGATACTGCAAAATACAAGTTGTCGAAGCTTCAGATGGAATGATAGTGAGACCTGGCATAGTGTATGTTGGTAAAGGAGGTTTCCATCTAAAACTTCGGAAAAGTAACGATGAAATTAAAATAAGACTTTCAAAGATACCTAAACACATGTTCATGCCATCCGTTGATGTGATGATGGAGTCCGTCTTCAATGTTTTTGGTAAAAATACAGTTGGTGTTCTAATGACTGGAATGGGGGATGATGGAGCAAGAGCCATGGCCAAAATAAAGCAAGGTGGAGGATACACAATAGCGGAATCCGAGGAAACTGCCATCGTTTTCGGGATGCCGGCTGAAGCCATCAAAAAAGGTGGAGCATCGGTAGTTCTTCCTTCTCATAAAATCGCCTTTGAAATCATCAAGATAGTGGGAACAAATAGCGGACGATGAAAACACCTCCAGAATTTGTAAAAGTGTTGTAAAGACATCGCTAATTTTGAAGATATTCATCTTAGAATCATGTCGTAACAAAAATTATCTGGAGGTGATTTTCAATGAAAAGAAGAAATATTGTCATATCCGTGATCATTGGTCTATTGGTTCTCACAATTGCCGGTTCAGTTTTTGCATTTCCACGTCAAAATCAGAGCGTACCCAGTAAGAACCCTGTTCAAACTCCCAATATGCCTGTAGCTCCAAGATATGGTTATCAAAATCCAGACGCACCAACAAGCCCAATGTTTGGAAGAGGTAGAAGATTCGAGATACCCGGTTTGGGCCCACTGAATACTTTTGGTAGGCCATTCAATTCGGAGATAAACAAAGAACTCATCGAAGCCAGGATGAAGCTAACCTTCGCAGAAGCTTTGAATGCAATGAACCTGGATAAAGAACAAGCTGAAAAAATCTACGATGTTCTAAATGAGGCTAAAGAAGAGCTTCAGGAAATAAACGATAAGATCGTAAAGGAATATAACATCGCCGTCGATGCAGTTGTGAACAAGGACGATGAAACTCTGGAGAAAGCCGAGGAGAAAATACAGTCACTCATAGAAGAAAAAAAGGACCTCATTGAAGAAACATTCGAAAAGGTTAAATCGGAGATAACCGTTGAACAATTAGAAAAACTCATGAACTATTTCGCTCAAGAGATGAAAAGCAAATTTGAAAATCGATTTGGTGCTTTTAAAAACAAACTTGAAAACTTGCCACCACAAGCCAAAAAGAAACTCAAAGAAAACATCAGAAACAGATTCAAGAATTTCAGCGCCATATTCAAAGATAGTAATTTACCAGGATTTCTTCTTTCAGATCAATTCTTGGAAGTTCTAAAAGCATACACCGAATAAATCAACATCAGTTCAATTTAATCAAGATTAGGAGCACTGTAGAGTGCTCCTAATCTTTTTTTAAAACATTTTCTGCGAACTTCTCGAGTGCCGCTTCATATATCTTCAAGGAATTCCTACTTGGATCGAGCGAGTTCACCTCAAACTCAAAGGAGAAATCAGCTTCTTGCTTTCTGATTTCGACAATTTCTTTCGTTCTGCCCAAAGTAGAGAGGATCATGTAATCTATGGCATTTCTTGGTTTATAAATATCCTCACTTTTCATTGTAATTATTATATCACCTTCTGGTACTCCATACACCCACGCACCGGTTATGTAGTCCTTATAAGGTGAGAATTGTATTGGAAAACAGAGTGTGGAACACAATGCTTCACGAACATTTCCGGATAATATTTCATCTTTGTATTCTTTCAGATTAAATGCATGAATTTTCAATCTTGGAATTTTCTCCAAATCTACGTTAGGAAAACTTTTATAAATAAAATTCACCAAAGATTTCTGTGAGGTTGTTCCTTCGATACCCTTCTGCATTCTATAAAGCGTCAACAGTAAATTTACAACATCTATATGAACCAATCCTTTTAAGAATTTGAAGATCTTGACGATTTCCCTATAAAGCTCTCTGACTTTTGGATAAGCTTTGCCAGGGGATCCAAGATATTCTGAGAAAAACAATGGAATACATGAAAAGCCCGTGCAGTGTATTTCATCGATTTCCAAGTTTACTTCCTCGATCGCTCTTATAATCCCAAGTACTGACAGATAATAGGCAGAATCACCGCCGAATGATAATCTCAACTTCCTTTCTCCTTTCTTCGATGGATTTAACAGCTGTTTCAAAAACCTTTTTAAATTTTTCGAACTCGTACCAATTTATTGCCAAATCATGTTCAATGACGAGATTGGCAAAGGAAAGATCGTGATTCTTTATTTTTTCCTCTTTCCAAGTGTCTATGTAAAACATCAATTCCATCTGATCTATTGGCAATTTGGATGCGGACTTTTTGAAGGTACTCGCTATGATGAAGTCTGCTCCGAGCTTTCGAGCCTCCCTTACGGGAGTATGACCTGCTACACCGCCATCAACCACTTGATCTCCCGCAATCCACACTGCTTCAAAAACTCCCGGTACACTTGAGCTTGCCATGACAGCATCCACCAAGAATCCCTCAGTTATCAGTAAAGACCTCAGCTCGGTGATGTCAAAAACAACTATTCCCAGTTTTATTTTACAATCCGAGAATTTTTTCTTTCCAAAGAGTTTTTTGAAAAAAGGATAGTACTCTTCCACTTTAACGAGTGATCTTTGAAATATACTCCATAAATTGGCACCTCTCAATTTTTCAGCCCTTTTCATGAAAGCAGGCAAAAATTCGACAACACCTTCTGAAAATTCTTTCCAAACCTTTTGCCAATCACCATGAAGTGCGTACAGTGCAGCAACTATGGAGCCTGCTGACGAACCCGTTACCACGTCGATTTTCAACTCCAATTCCTCTAAAAGTTTTAAAACTGCTATATGAGCAAACCCTTTCACACCACCAGCTGCAAGTGCCAAACCGTTTCTACTCATCGTATCCGCCCCTTATTTTTTTGAAAATCAATTTCACAGTTGTCCCTTTTCCAAGTTCACTCTCGATTTCTAACTTTCCACCGTGTAATTCAACGATTTCTTTAACCAGTGCTAAACCTAAACCGCTACCTTCAACACCTGTGTTGGCTCTGTAAAATCTTTCAGTTATGTAAGGTAAATCATCTTTTGATATCCCGATTCCTGTGTCATTTATCGAGATGATAGCCTTTCCTTCCTCTTCCAAAATACTGACTTTGACTGTACCTTTTTGAGTATATTTCAAAGAATTATCCAAAACGTTTCTAACAGCAATAGTTAATTTTTCGCGATTACCGTTTATCCATATCTCTTTCATATTCATATCATCACACACGAGATCTATACCCTTTTCTCTGAATAAATTTCTCATACTTTCGCATGTTTCCTGAAGGATCACCTTTAAATTCACAGGTTCAAACTTCAGTTCTGTTGCAATCAATTCGGTGAGATTTCTCACCTTTGTCACAAGATCAGACAATTTATCGATCTGTTTTATCAAGTTCTCGATTCTATCCTTATCTGGTGGTAAAATTCCATCATGAATCGCTTCAAGTTGGGATCTTATTATTGAGATCGGTGTTCTAAGCTCATGTGACACCTCCGAAGATATCTTTTTTCTGACACGCTCTTGTTCCCTGAGTTTGGATTGCAATATCTTCAAAGCCTGTGAAAACTCGGCAAGTTCTGCTGTGAAAACAGGGCCTAAAATTCCTGCGTTGTAGTTACCATTTCCGATTTCCCTTGTGAAATTCATCAAATTCTTCAGACTGTTGTTGAACTTCGAATAGAAAATATAAGACATGAAAATGGCTATAAAGACTGACAAAATGATGAGAAATGCTAAAATCAATGGAAAATCTTTTAAAACTATGTTCTCAAATTCCTCAAGGTTTTTGTATTTGAAAACTATTATCAATGTCTTGAAGTTACTGCTTGGAGATTTTATGGGCATGACATCCACATACAAGCCTTTTATTTTCAAAATTTTTCTGGTGGTAAGATTGCTTAATTCATCGAGTTTATCACCAAGTATCTTGTATTCTGGAGAGTTTATATCTCCATATGCTAACTTTCCCTCTCTGTCGTAAATGAATATCCTAAAATCGTCTTTTAGGGGACTTCTTCTAAGCATCATTCTACTTCGAAGAAAAGGTTCCGGGTATTCTGATATTATCTTTCCGATCAACATATTTTTCGAACGGGTTATTTCCAGAAAATGAGCTTCCAATGCTCTTTCACTAACAGATTTGACTACGAATATGGAAGTTATTGATGTTATCAACAGGGGTATGAAAACGATCACCAATAACCTAACGAACATACTGTTTTTCAATGTATCACCTCAAAACGGTACCCTTTTCCAAAATCCGTGTGAATGTATTTGTAAGGCTTCTCAGTATCACCTATTTTTTTTCTTATGTTCTTTATTGTTACATCCAACACTCGGGTCTTTATACTCGAATCGATACCCCAAATTTCTTTCAAAAGTTCCCCTCTAGAATACGTTTTTCCTGGATTGCTTGCAAGGAAGGAGAGTAATTTAAATTCGGTTGGAGTTAAATTCACTCGATTTTTGTTTTTATAGACTGAACCGTCAGAGAAATCTATTTCTATGTTTCCAATCCTAAGTATGGAGGTTTTGGGGGCATCATCTTTCGACCTTCTTAAAACACTTTCTACCCTCGCAAGTAGGACTTTCATAGAAAATGGTTTGGTTATGTAATCATCCGCTCCAAGTTTCAACCCACTCACCACATCATCTTCATCTGTTTTTGCAGTTAACATTATAACTGGAACATTAGATCTTTGACGTATTCTTCTAATTATCTCTTCACCTTGAATATCCGGAAGCATGAGATCGAGAATTATCAAATCGTATTCTCTGTTATCAAACAATTCCAAAGCACTTCTGCCATCGTTGGCAGCATCCACAAAGTATCCCGCATTTATCAGATACGCACTTATAACCTCCGTTAGAGGTATTTCATCATCCACCACCAATATTCGCGGCATACACAAAGAACACTCCTTTGAAATTCAAATTTGGTAAACTATTCACAGCGATTATACCTTATTCTTGAGAATTAAATATGTTATGATTAAGAAAATGAGTCTTTACATCTTTCGGACCTCTGAAAGACATATCAAGATGTAACAATTAGTGTTTTTTAGGGATCTGAGCCCGAAGTGGTCCTTGGAAGTGGGATAAGCTCCCCCGAAGAAACACGAAACTTTCAAAGGGTTCAAACATTGGGATTTTGTTAAAGCTGTTCGTGGTGGGATAGTGTTAACTAGTAGTGGTGATGATATTAGATAAATCAGAAATAGCAGATGGGTATTATTGAAGTCTTTGAAAAGTCTAAAAAGTATCAGTGATGGGGAATAAGATCCCTCACATTCGTTCGGGATGACATTTTTTGTTTTTGTCATTCCGAGGAACGATAGTGACGAGGAATCTTATCCTAACAAGCAATAAGTTTCTTTATATCATACTCTTAGTTAACAGAATCAAGATGTTGTGGGGATGTCCCCTATTTAAAGAATAATGAGGTTTTTGATAAATTTCAATACTTTTAGTTAACAGAATCTTGAAAAGCGAGGGGAGAATCTTACATGAAAACGACGAAATTCAAATGGTTTTTTGTGATTTCGATTATCCTCCTAACAAGTTTGAAAATGTTTCCACAGGAATCGGAGGAAACCATTAGAATAAAAACTCAAAAGTTCAGGGCGACGAAAGATAAAATAATTTTCCTATCAAAGACTGAGATCGAAAAGGGAGACACACGAATAATAGCGGATCACATGGAATTACAGCTTCACAATGGAGAAGAAAGATTCGTTAAAGTAACTGAAGGAGTGTACGTTGAATTAAAAGAAGGTACAGTAACATCTCAAGAGATGGATTACGATCTGAAAACCGAAAAAGGTGTTATGAGAAAAAATGTTAAGGCCGTCTTTCACCCAAAAGATAGTAAAGATACCGTACAAGTGAAGTGTGAAACATTGAATGTCAACCTAAAAGATAAAATCTTTTATGGAAAAACCGATGGTGGAAAGGTTACAATAAAAAAAGGAAACATGTTCATACAAGGTAAGAGTTTCAATTATGATTCTGATAAAGCTTTATTGACAGTTGAGGGTGATGTGTTTGTGGATGACAAGGATAAGAACAGAAAAATGTGGGCTCAGAAGATCGTGATGGATATAAACGAGGACACCATAGACGCACAAGACGCCCAGTTAGAGATAGTGATAGAAACCAAAGAGTGAATCATCAGAGTGAATTCTAACTTGTTTTTCTTTGGATTCACACGTTTTCATAGCCTCTTTAAGATCTTGAATTTTTCCATAAAACAATCCCATGTTTATTGAGTGCTCCGTTGAACGGATTTATACACAATGCTATAATAATGCTGTTGAGCAATAGCAATACAGTATAATGAACGGCCAATTGAAATCTTTAAAACTTTATTTGCCAAGGAGGGGTTTTCATGAGAAGGTTTTTTATTATTGTTATGACTTTAATCGCCTTAACTATTTTCATTTTTGGCGCTGGGAAACCTCAATATGGTGGAACATTGATTATTGCACTTGATAGTGATCCAAATGGAGGTTTCGATCCTCGACTTTCCACTAGTGCTGCAGAGGCAAGGGTAATGCAGCTGGTCTTCGGTGGAGGTCTTTTCATCAGAGAGAAAGACATGAGTTTGCGCCCATTCGTCGCGGAAAGTTATGAAATGCCTGATAACAAGACCTTCGTATTTCATTTGAAAAAGGGAATAAAGTTCCACAACGGCATGGAATTGACAGCTGAAGATGTTGCCTATACCTATAATTCAATCCTCGATCCAAAATTAAAATCACCTAAAAAGAGTGGTTTAAGTAATTTAGAAAAAGTAGAAGTTGTTGACAAATACACGGTTAAATTCGTTCTTAAGAAACCTGATGCTTGGTTTGCACAGTGGAATTTAACAATGGGAATAGTTCCAAAGGCTGTGGCTGAAAAAGACCCCAATTTTGCTTTCAATCCAGTTGGATATGGTCCATTTAAATTTGTGCGTTACGAACCAGGGAATCAGGTTGTTTTAGAAGCAAATGAAGATTACTTTGAAGGTAGACCGTATCTTGATAAAGTTGTATTGAGAATAATCCCAGATCCCACAACCAGATTCGCCGAAATAAAAGCAGGAACCGTCGATCTTGTTCAAAATGGTATATCTGATGAGGATCTACCATTACTTGAAAAAGATAAAAATCTTGTAGTAGTAAAAGAACCAGGCGTTATTATAAGATACATAGCGTTTAACTTTAAAAATCCTTATCTTTCCAACAAGCTGGTTAGACAAGCTATTGCATACGCTTTGGATGTTAAAACAATAATTTCTGAAGTATTCAAAGGAAATGCTCAATGGGCAAACAGTGTTTTAGCACCTATGATAAAAGACTACAATCCAGCCGCCAGATGGTATCATTACGATCCAGAGCTTTCAAAATGGCTGTTGGATCTTGCCGGATATCCTGATCCAGACGGAGATGGACCTAAAAAAAGGTTCACCGTTACTTATAAATGTACAACTGATCCAACCTCATACATGATGGCTCAAATAGTTCAACAATATCTGGCGGATGTTGGAATAGATGTAAAAATCGAACAATATGAATGGGCCACGTTCTATGCACAAGCTAAAAAAGGTGAATTTGATATGTACTCTCTCCAATGGGTTGGTATAGATAGTCCCGCGATATACAGGTACATATTCCATTCAAATAGTGTTCCTCCTAACGGTGCTAACAGAGGTTTTTATATAAATCCCGAAATTGATAAGCTAATTGAAGAAGGGGAAGTTACCATGGATCCGGATAAAAGAAAAGAAATATACGCTAAACTACAAGAGATTGTTGGAGACGATGCTCCATATGTACATATTTGCTGGTTCCTGAATCATGTTGTTATGAGCAAAAAAGTTCATGGATTTGTACTGTATCCTGCAGGAGATTTCGCTTCTATAGCTAAAGTATGGAAAGAGAAATGATTTTAATGTAAAAACGATATCAAGAAGGGAGCCCATTCTGGGCTCCTTTTTACGAGTAATGGAAAGGTAGGGAAAGTTTCAATGATTAGATACATAATCAACAGATTGCTTTTGACCATACCAGTTGTAATAGCTGTCTCTGTACTTGTCTTTCTTTTTATTCACCTGATTCCTGGAGATCCCGTTGAAATGATGTTAGGTGAAACTGCCACTATTGCAAACGTCGAAGAAATACGTCATATGCTTGGATTGGATAAACCTTTGGGAATTCAATTTTTAGATTTCATGAAAAATTTGCTTAAAGGTGATCTGGGAAAATCTATAGTTAGTAGAAGACCAGTAATGCAAATAGTTTTGGAACGTTATCCTGCCACTATAAAACTCACAGTGGCGAGTGCAATTGTAGCTTTGATCATTTCCATACCTCTTGGTACTTTAGCTGCTGTGAAACATTATTCATGGATAGACAACCTTTCGATGATCTTTGCTCTGCTGGGAGTATCCATGCCAAACTTTTGGTTGGGACCCCTTCTAATAATATTATTTTCCCTAACTCTGGGATGGCTTCCTCCATCAGGTTATGGAGGTTTCAAGTATATCATATTGCCCGCAATAACTCTTGGAACAGCAATGTCGGCAAGTTTAACGAGACTCGTAAGATCCAGTATGTTGGAAGTTCTGGATCAAGAATATATAAAAACGGCAAGGGCTAAAGGTTTGAGAGAAAGATTGGTTATATATAGACACGCACTGAGAAATGCTCTAATACCAGTAATAACTGTCTTTGGAATGCAAATAGGTTCGTTATTGAGCGGAGCGTTGATAACCGAAACTATCTTTTCATGGCCAGGTGTTGGAAGATTATTTATTGAATCTATTTTCAGAAGAGATTTTCCATTAGTTCAGGGGTGTGTGTTAATAATCGCTTTAACGTATGTTTTCGTGAACTTCATTGTTGATATAACTTATGGTTTCATAAATCCAAAGATAAGATATGAATGAATCCGATGGAGGGATTGAATTGCAACTTTTTTTTACTAAAAAAAAGACGAATTTCTCGGATGTATGGTATAGATTCAGAAGGAATAAATTGGCTGTTATTGGATTGATAGTTATAACGCTTTTCATACTTGTGGCAATTTTTGCAAATTATCTAATGCCCTACGATCCTTATAAAATAGACATAAGAAATAGACTGAAGGGGCCTTCAAAAGAACATTGGTTGGGAACAGACGATCTTGGAAGAGATGTCTTGAGTAGATTAATCCTTGGCACAAGAGTTTCATTGAGAGTTGGTCTTATAGTTGTAGGAATATCAGCGACTGTAGGTACCATAATCGGTTTACTCTCAGGTTACGCTGGAGGATGGGTGGATAATCTCGTGATGAGGATAGTTGATATACTGTTAGCTTTTCCTGGAATATTGCTTGCTCTTGCTATAGTTGCAATACTTGGTCCAGGCATAGATCATGTCATATTGGCTCTCACCCTAACTGGTTGGGTTGGATATGCGAGGGTTGTGAGAGGAGAGGTTTTAACAATCAAGGAAGAGGAATATATCACAGCGGCGAAATCTTCCGGAATTAAAAAATCAGTTATTTTATTTAAATATATACTTCCGAACGCCTTATCACCTATTATAGTTCTTGCAACCTTCGGAATAGCTGGTGCCATAATAGCGGAGTCAAGTCTGAGTTTTCTCGGATTGGGTGTTAAACCGCCGGAACCCAGCTGGGGCAGTTTATTGAATGTTGGCAGGAGATATATAATGGTGGCTCCTTATCTTTCAATATTCCCAGGGATCTTTATAATGGTAGTGGTGATGGCTTTGAATTTTATTGGAGATGGTCTAAGAGATGCATTGGATCCAAGACTTAGAAATAAATAGTTTGGTGGGTGATGAATTTTGGCATTATTGGAAGTTAAAAATTTAAGAGTTTACTTCCATACAAGAGAAGGAACTGTAAAAGCTGTAGATGATGTATCTTTTACCCTTGAGAAAAATGAAACCCTGTGTTTAGTTGGAGAATCTGGCTGTGGAAAAAGTGTAACTGCTTTATCAATAATTGGCTTGATTTCAAATCCCGGAAAGATCGAAAGTGGCCAAATCTTGTTCGAGGGTGTTGATCTTGTAAAATTGAAAAAATCAGAGTTAAGAAAGTTTAGAGGCACAGAAATAAGCATGATATTCCAAGAACCAATGACATCATTGAACCCTTCCTTAAAGGTGGGATTTCAAATTGTCGAATTGCTTTTAGAACATTTTAATGTGAGCAAAACCGAGGCAAAGAATTTAGCTGTGGAATTTTTGAAGAAAGTTAAAATACCCGATGCAGTTGGTACATATGATAAGTATCCACATCAATTAAGCGGTGGAATGCGTCAAAGGGTGATGATAGCAATGGCTTTAATATCAAAGCCAAGCTTATTAATAGCAGATGAACCCACGACTGCCTTGGATGTAACAATACAACTGCAGATACTGGAATTAATTAGAGATCTTAAAAATTCTCTTGGTACGTCTGTAATACTCATAACCCATGACATGGGAGTTGTTGCAAACTTAGCCGACAAGGTTGCAGTTATGTACGCAGGGAAAATAGTTGAAAGTGGAGAGGTGTTTGAGGTATTCGAAAATCCATTGCATCCATATACCGTTGGCCTACTCGGATCCATACCAAAGCTCGATACACCCAAAAATAGTAGGCTGATTTCAATCCCTGGAAATGTTCCAAGACTTATCAATCCTCCAAAAGGATGTAGATTCCATGAAAGATGCAGTAGGAAGTTGGAAATATGCGAAATTGCTGAACCACCGGAAATGACAATAGGAAATTCAAACCATAGAATTGCATGTTGGTTGTATTCCGATGAATTTCAGGGGGCGGTTGACACTGATGAAAGATACGGTTCTTGAAGTAAAAGATATAAAAAAAGAGTTTGTAGTTTCCAGGTTTGGCCGAAAGAAAAAAATATATGCTTTAAATGGTGTCTCTTTTGATTTAAAAAAAGGAGAAGTGCTTGGAATCGTTGGAGAATCCGGTTGTGGTAAAACTACCCTTGGAAGAGTCATTAGCAAGATCTATGAACCAACCTCTGGTGAGTGTATTTTGAATGTAGAGGGTAAAGAAATTGATATAGCCAAGTTAGATGAAAAGAAATTCAGAAGCTATCGGAAATATATTCAAATGATTTTTCAAGATCCCTTTGCTTCTCTTAATCCAAGACTAACGATCTACACTACGCTTTATGACGTTTTAAAAGCACATGGAATAGGAAACAAAGATTATAGAAATGAATTGATAGAAAAAACTATAAAAGAAGTAGGATTAGAAAATTACCATCTTTTCAGGTATCCTCACGAATTCAGCGGTGGTCAAAGACAGAGGATAAGTATAGCAAGGGCTCTGATACTGAATCCGGATATCATCATCGCAGATGAACCTGTTTCGGCTCTTGACGTTTCTATTCAATCGCAGATAATAAATTTAATGTTGGACATAAGGGAAAAATTCGGTGTATCTTACATATTCATATCTCACGATATCAGCGTAGTAAGATATATAAGCGATAAGGTAATGGTAATGTACTTAGGATTTGCCGTTGAAAAAGCACCTGTGGACGTCCTTTTCGATAGACCTCTTCATCCATATACAAAAGCATTGTTATCTGCCATTCTTACTCCTGACCCAAAAAAAGAAAGAACAAGAAAAAAAATGATACTTCAAGGTGATGTCCCTGATCCTTCAAAGATACCCATGGGATGTGTTTTCGCTGATAGATGTCCTATAAAAAAGGACATCTGTGAAAAAGTAAAACCTGAGGAAAGAGAAATTGAAAAAGATCATTTTGTATCATGTCATTTTGCCTGAAATTTTCACACCATTGGATTTATAATTTGATATTTAATATTGATTTGTGATAGACTCATTCCAAAATTACCGTATCAGCATAGAATCCTATCTGACACAGGAGGTGTTCTAATTGATAGACATCAAGTTGATAAGAGAAAAAAACGAAATAGTGAAAGAGGCCTTGAGAAAGCGTGGCGAAAATCAAGAGATCTTAGATGAAATTTTGGAAATAGATGAAAGAAGGCGAAAACTTCTAACCCAACTCAATCAGCTTCGAGCCAAAAGAAATGATCTTTCAAAATTGGTGGCAAAATTAAAAGCTCAGAAAGAAGAAGAAAAATCTCGGGAGATCATAGAAAAGAGTAAAAACGTCTCTAATGAAATAAAGATATTGGAAGAAACGCTGAGAAAGCTTGAAAGCGAGTTGAAAGCGAAGTTATTATACATTCCCAACATTCCGGATGGAAGTGTACCTGTTGGTGAGGACGAAAGCAAAAATGTCGAGGTAAAGAAATGGGGTAAACCAAAAGAATTCGATTTTGAACCGAAAGCACATTGGGACTTTGCGGATAAAAATTGGCTTGATTTTGAAAGAGCAGCGAAGTTGAGTGGTTCGAGATTTGTTATTTTAAAGAACAAGATTGCAAAACTTGAAAGGGCCTTGATAAATTTCATGCTCGATCTTCACACTAAAGAACATGGTTATATGGAAGTCATGCTTCCACATTTAGTTAAAAGAGATACCATAACCTGGACGGGTCAATTGCCAAAATTTGAAGAGGAGCTTTACAACACGCAACCGGATGATTTATTTCTAATTCCTACTGCAGAAGTTCCATTGGTTGCCCTGCACGCAAACGAAATATTGAATGAAGCCGATCTACCTTTGAAATATGTAGCTTACACCCCTTGTTATAGACGTGAAGCGGGCAGTTATGGAAAGGATATCAGAGGTATGATACGTCAACATCAATTTGATAAGATCGAACTCGTTAAGTTCACAAAACCCGAAGAATCTTTTGAGGAACTCGAAAAACTTTTGAATGATGCTGAAGAAGTTTTAAAACGATTAAAACTTCCTTACAGGGTGGTGAACCTCTGTACGGGAGATCTCGGATTCGCCGCCGCCAAAACTTACGACATAGAGGTTTGGTTACCCTCATACAACACTTACCGCGAAATTTCATCATGCAGTAATGTTACGGATTTTCAGGCACGAAGGGGTAACATAAGATATAGAAGGAAAGACAACAAAATAGAATTTGTGCATACATTGAATGGTTCCGGCTTGGCAGTTGGAAGAACCCTTATAGCCATACTCGAGAATTACCAACAAAAAGATGGAACAGTTATCGTACCAGAAGTGTTGAGGCCTTATATGGATGGTTTAGAGGTGCTTGAATGAATGCCGAACGTTTTTTACTCTTACAAAGTAACCGATAAAGAAGCATTCTTCGACGTTCATGAGCTTCACCATTTTAAGGTTTTACGATTGAAAATCGGTGATGAAATAAGGTTCATCGATGGCAATGGTTCTCTTTTTAAAGGAAAAATACGAAAAATACTTTCTAACATGGCGATTGCGAGTATTGAAGAATCTCATAGAAGACATAAAGAGTGGAAAGATAGAATTATTCTCTGTCTTGCAAGTTCAAAATGGCACCGGGAAAGATTGTTGATTGAAAAGGCGATTGAACTGGGGATCGATGAAATCGTGGAATTCGAAAGTCAGTATTCAGTTGCACACATCAGAAAGTTTGAGAAGATTGATCTTTTAGTAAGAAACGCCATGAAACAGAGCATGAATCTGTTCAAACCTAAAATCAGATTATTCAGTGATTTCAACGATTTCATCGATTGGATGAGAATTCAAAATGACACAAAATTCATCTTGTTAGATCCAAATGGAGAGAGAATCAACGATACCATGATTCCGAAAGGCGATTTGGGTTTGATAGTAGGTCCAGAAGGTGGGTTTTCTAAGCAAGAGCTCGAGATATTTAATTCTCTGAACCTTCAGAGAGTAAAACTTGGAGATAGAATACTGAGATTTGAAACGGCCGCACTCACTGGTGTTATAATATTTTCGTATCTCAAAGGGAGAATGTAAAGGGGGACAGGAATATGGTTGAAAAATTCGTAGAATTCGAAAATCAAGGTCAAAAGATTCGTGGAATGGTTCATCTTCCAAATAGCGCTGAAGAAAAGTATCCAGGTGTTATATTACTTCACGGATTCACTGGCAACAGATACGAGCCATTTTTCATGTTTGTAAGATTTTCACGTTATCTTGCAAAGAAGGGAATAGCTTCCCTCAGATTTGATTTCAGGGGATCGGGAGAATCGGAAGGAACCTTTGAGGAGATGACCGTTTCAAACGAGATCTCCGATGCGGAAAAAGCCATTGAGTTTTTCACCAACATGAAAGAGATCGATGAAAAAAGAATAGCGTTGGTAGGATTATCGATGGGTGGACTTGTGAGTGCTTGTACCAGCGGGAGGAATCCAGAAAAGATAAAAGCGGTGGCTCTGTGGTCCGCTGTGGGAGATATGAAAGAGCTTGTTAGTAAAACAATGAAAGAAGATTTTGGGATAGATGATATTCTTGAAACTCCGGATAGAATTCCACACGGCGGTGTCTATCTTGGTTCGAGCTTTTTCAAAGATCTTGAAAATGTGAATGGGTTCAACGAGATCAAGAGATTCGAAGGAAATGTTTTAATATGTCATTGCAAAGGTGATCCAGTTGTTCCGTACGAGCACGCTTTGAAATACAAAGAAGTATTGAAAGATAAGGCTATTCTCATACCATTTGAAGGCGAAGAACACACCTTTGGTCGTGTCGAAATGCTTGAAAAGCTCTTTGAAACAACTGGAAACTTTTTGTTAGAGAATCTGAAATGAACAAAGGAAGTTACCTTCTAATAATGAATCTACCTGAAGAAGTGAACTTGAAGTACGGTAAAAGATCCAAAAGCTTCGAAGCTGGTTATTATATATACATAGGATCTGCCATGAATTCTTTGACGGGTAGAATAAATCATCATTTATCCAGCGAGAAGAAAGGAAGATGGCATATAGATACCTTTTTGAAGTTTTCAACAATAGAATATATTGTTATGATACCTTGTGCTGAAAGACTTGAGGAAAAACTTTCAGTTTCTTTGGAAGAAGAAAAAGACCTTGAAGTTGTGGAAGGATTCGGGGCCTCGGATATTAAGAGCAAAGGAAATCTTTTCTTCATCAAAAATGAAAGGTTTTTCAGCAAGATTTTCAAAGTGCTCAAAGAGGTGAGAGAAGATGATAGCATTCATCAGCGACTGGGGTAACAGTTATTACATTGGAGTGGCGAAATCGGTCATCAAGCAGATAAATCCTCAAGCGGATATCATAGATATAACACACCATGCAGGACCTTTTGATGCGAGAAGAGCTTGTTATATTCTATCTCGTGCAGCCAAAGATTTC
>DQYP01000103.1 GCA_011043375.1 Thermotogaceae bacterium
CAATTACTATTTGGAGGGGCCATTTAGACTAAAAAAACGCTTGATCATAAAAATTAACAACGATATTTTTGACAACTACGTTGAGAGAAATTTTATTGTCATTGATATAAATTTCTTTAGCACTTATTTTTGGAATTTTCTAAGTATATTTCTTATTGTTATAGTGCTATTCATATTTTCGATACATAATTCAAATAAATTCTCTAAAGAAATAAATGAACAATTTGAATCTTTAAATAATGTGATAACATCTTATGACCCAATGAGTTTTAACCTGGAAGAGATATACAATTTTAAAACAAATATAGCTGAGTTCCAAAAAATAATCAACACATTTCAATCCATGGCGGAACGCATAAGTGCGGATATGCAAGAAATAACAGCTATCAACGAAGAACTGGAAAGTTCGTATAAAGAGATAGAGCGAAAATCGGTGGAACTCGAGTGCATGCTTCTGGAATTTTCAGAAAAGTTAGCTTTAATAGCTGAAGGACACGATGAATCAATGAAGCTACATCTGAAAAGGGTGAGAAGACTTACAAAGCTTGTTGTAGATGAACTAGAACTTCCAGAAAAACTCAAAAGTGAGATATACAATTATTCAGTTTTACATGATATAGGGAAAATATTTGTATCAAAAACAATACTTGACAAACCCGGAAAATTATCCAGTGAAGAATGGGAACAGGTAAAAAAACATACGATCTATGCAAAAAGGTTGCTTGATAATCCCCATTTTAAAGTTGCTTTGAATATAGCTATGTACCATCACGAAAATTATGATGGTACAGGTTATCCGCAGGGACTGAAAAGTGATGAAATACCAATAGAAGCACAGATAGTGAAGATCGCTGATGTTTACGATGCGTTGAGATCGGAAAGGCCTTATAAGAAGGCTTTTTCACACGAAGAAGCAATGAAAATAATCATTGAAGGTGATGGAAGAACCATGCCAAGCCATTTTAATCCCAAGATTCTTGATATTTTTAAGTCACTTTCTGATGAAATAAAAAAGATTTATGAGAAAGATCAAAATAAAAATGGAAACCACTTTGAGACTTAAAGGTAAAGTAATAACATAACTTGGCCTTTTGTAAAGCTTGATCACTATCAAGATTTTTCACATCCATCTGAGTTCTTGATCAAAATACCTTAAAAATCCTTGATCAATATTCTTATTGAATTAAAAACTGCCAATAGTGCAACACCAACATCGGCGAAAATTGCTCCCCACATACTGATAAACCCAAGAGCTCCCAAAATTAAAAAAAGTATTTTAACAGCTAAAACGAGTGCAACATTTTGCCAAGCTATTTTTGACGTCTTCTTGGATATGATAATAGCTCTCGGTATCTTAAGCAAATTATCATCCATTATAACGACATCCGAGGACTCAATTGCAGCATCAGACCCCAATCCTCCCATGGATATTCCAACATCCGCTCTTGATAAAATGGGAGCGTCGTTTATGCCATCACCAACAAAAGCTGTCAAACCCTCTTTTATATTTTCAAATTTTTTTACTTTTTCATCCGGTAAAAGTTCTGCCCAATATTCATCCAATTCCAACCCTTTTGCTACCCTTTCAGCTATTTTCGAATTGTCTCCTGTCAACATCACAATTTTTTTCACACCAAGTTTCCTCAACTTTTCTATGGCCTCAACAGCTTCGGATTTTATCCTATCTGAGATCCCTATGTACCCCACTAAATAGCCATCAAGAACGACATAAACAATTGTTCCAGGAAAATCGATTTTTGGTATCTCTATCCCATATTTTTTCATCAACTTCTCGTTTCCAACAATAATCTCCTTTCCTTTTACCTTTGCATACACACCGTGACCCAAAATTTCCCTGTGCTCATCTATTAATTTCTCATTTGTTTCTTTGCCATATGCCTTTTTTATTGATAAAGCTATTGGATGATCCGAATAAATCTCAGCCGATGCTGCTATCTTTAGAACATCTTCTTTTTTGAAACCATTCTGTGGTTCTACTTTTGAAACTTCAAAAATCCCTTCTGTCAATGTTCCAGTTTTATCGAAAATTACCGTTTGAATCTTCTTTAGGGCTTCCATGTAATTTCCACCTTTTACCAATATCCCTTCCTTTGAAGATTTTCCTATCCCTGCAAAATAAGTAAGGGGGAGTGACAACACTAAAGCACATGGACATGATATCACTAAAAAGATCAGAGCTCTATAGATCCAAGTAGAAAATGAGAAATTATCAAATAAAGGCGGTATAATCGCAAGTATAATCGCTGAAAACACAACTATCGGAGTATAATATTTTGCAAATTGGGTTATAAATTTCTCCGTTTTCGATTTTTTTGCAGCGGATTCTTCAACCAGTTTCAATATTCTTGAAATGGTGGATTCAGAAAGCTCCCTTTTAACTCTTATACTTATTGTGCCTTCCAAGTTGACAAATCCACTTAAGATCTCATCACCCTCCTCTAAAAAACGTGGAATACTTTCACCAGTTAAGGTAGAAGTATCAACCGATGTTTGACCTTTTACTATGACACCATCAAACGGAACACGCTCACCAGGTTTTATCAAAACAATCTCTCCAATTTTGATCTCTTTTGCAGGAACGTTCAGAATTTTTCCATTTCTCATAACATTTGCATAATCTGGTCTGAGGTCAAGTAGAGATTTTATAGATTTTTTAGAATTATCAACCGCCAAATCTTGGAAGAATTCACCGGTTTCATAAAAGAGCATCACTGCAACGGCTTCAGCAAACTGACCAATAGTAAAGGCACCTATAGTGGCAACGCTCATCAAAAATTTTTCGTCGAACAGATTACCTTTTACAAAGTTCTTTAAGAAGCCTATTAAAACCCTCCAGCCGGATATGAAGTAAGCAATTAAAAACAGTAAAAACCTCAGCCATGGTAATTCTATAAAAAAAGCTGTAGCGAATATAATACCACCAATTGATAAGTATATAATGCGCTTTTTGTTATCATTTTCCTCATCTTCTTCAGAGTTTTCCTTTTCTTCAATGATTTCTCTTATACTGATATTTGGTTCTATTTTTTTCACAATTTTCTCGATTTTTTTGAGTTCCTCTGCTTTATTTTCTTTCGACTCATACAGCAAAGTTTTAGTCAAAAAATTTACCCTGGCATTTTCTATTTTGGCCAACTTTTTAACCTCATTTTCAATTTTTGCAGCACAATTTGGACAATCCAATCCTTCGAGGTACAATTTTTTCTCGATCATGATATTCCTCCTTATCAATATGTGAGCAAATGTTCATATATAATGTAAAAAAATTATTCCTTTGCGTGAAACATCCCTAGTCTCAATATCTCTTCTATATGCTCATCATCGAGTGAGTAAAAGACCGTTTTTCCTTCTTTTCTATATTTTACAAGTCTAGCTTGCCTCAAAATTCTCAATTGGTGTGAGACAGCAGATTGTGATACCTCAAGAAGTTCAGAAATATCACATACGCACATTTCTTTTACTTTCAAAAGGGTCCATAGAATTTTGATCCTCGTTTTATCACCAAATATTTTGAAAAATTCTGAAAGTTCTGTTAAATCATCTTCATTTGGCAAGGAACTTTTCGCCTTTTCTAATAAATCTTTATGGATTATTTTTTCTTTACAAACGGGAATTTCCTCTTTGGATTCTTTCAAATTATCACCTTCATTCTATTCATGAACATGTGTTCATATATTATGATGACATTTTTTTCGAAAATGTCAAGAGAAAAATTGAATTAACGGACTTTTCTAAAATTCTGAACAAGATAGAATTTTTGGTCACATTTCCTATTGAAAAAAACAGTTTTTAGCTTAAAAGGAAATAATGTAATTTCTTTTCGAAATATATGAGTTGTGTTGTACAGCAAATATAATCTGAAAATGCCAAGAGCAATACTGAACAAAGTTGAGAAGTTAGTCCAAAAAGAGTGGAAAATAATAAAAAAGCATTCAATATGGGGTGGAGAAATCCTATCCGGCAGTCAGATACCAATAGAAGCACAAATAGTGGATCTTGTTGATGTGTATGGTGCGTTTTGATCAAAGAGACCTTATAAAAGAGCATTACCACATGAAGAAGCAATCCGAGTAATTCTAAAAGTGATAGGAAGACAATGCCGTCTCAATTCAACCAAGATTTATTGAAAAGCTTTGAAAAGTACAAAGATGAGATAGCAAAGATTTGGAAATCAATGAGTTTAAATCCCTAAGTCTGCGTAAAAATGCTTCAAGCGAAAATCATATAAGCGACGATGCCTACTAAGATTGTCAAGAGAATATTTTTTCTAACGATCGCAACTATGAAACACGGAATAGAAGCTAAAAGGAAAGGATTGTTCACACTTAAATTCAAATGAGTATCAGTCATAAAAATTGAAGGGGCAAGAAGGGCTGATAATACTCCAACAGGTATATATTTCAGCCATTTTATCAACCAAGCTGGCATATTCGATTTTGACAACAAGAAGATTGGAACAAATCTTGAAACATAAGTTACTAATGTCATCAGTAATATTAAAAGGGCATAGTTCTCAATCGTCATCCAGAATCACCCCTAACGTTGCGGTAAGTACGGTTGCTAAAATGATATTCCAATTTCCAGATGTTAAGTATGAAAATACTATCGAAAGTACACCACTAATTATGGCTATTAAGACATCCATTTTTCTCTTAATTTGAAGGACGAGAAGTACTATGAACATAGCTGGGAGGACGAAATCCAGTGCTGATATATCCAGCTTGTAGATGAAAAAACCTATAATCGCACCCAAGAATGAACTCAAAACCCAACTTGCATATGCGGTTAAACCCAAGCCCAGGAAATAGTAGTATTTATAACGATATTTATCGATACTGACAATGGAAATCGCAAAAGACTCGTCGGTTATTAGGAAGCTTAAAATAGGTATCAAAAAATCCGGTGATTCCTTCAATTTCAAAGCCATTGAAGCACTGAGTAATAAATGTCTGAGGTTCACCAAGAAAGTTGTTAAGACTATTGAAAAAAGATCACTGTTTGCTTTTATCATATCAATAGCTATAAATTGTGATGAGCCTGCGAAAACCATTAAAGACATTGACACCACTTGAAATATACTCAATCCAGATCTGATAGCCAATATCCCATATGCAATACCTATCGGAAGATATCCCATTACTATTGGAAGTGCCGATATTGTACCAGCTAAAAATTCACTTTTTTTCTCACTCAACATTTCCCTTTCTCCTGGATATTATTATTCAGGATTATTTAGAAGTATTATCCCCTTTTCGATGTATGCCTTGGCTAAAGTTAGCATTTTGCCCCAACCATAAGCACAACCATATCTTATATTGAGTTCATCCATGTTCTTGATTAAAGTATTATCCCAAATGGTTATCAAACATTTTCCATCAATTGAAGTTTGAAATTTAATCTCCACTCATGATCTAAAGCCATCCTCGTATTCATACCACCAAAATTCCCAAAGACGGTTTTCAATTATCTTTATTGTATATCCTTTATCTGTGACTTCTTCGAAATCAGTGAGTCTAAACCACCTGAAATTTATTTCTCCGCCATCGAACATTTCCATCCTCATTCCATCAGTGAACCATGTATCCCAGCCATTAGGATTGACAAATGTCTTCCAAACTTTTCAATAGATGCGTTTATCAATTCTATAAATACCATTGGAGAAAGTTCTAACATTTTCTTTCTCCTTTTAAATAAAAAGTGGGACCTTATAAGGTCCCTATAAAGTGTTCCCGGATTCCCCAACAACTTAAGATAAAATCAACTCGCATTCGCCAATTTTTCCTCCACCAAATCGATGACATCTTTTACCTTGTTTATAGTATTTAACTTCTCATCTTCTATAGTAACTCCAAGTTCTGTTTCAAGTGCCATAACCAAATCAACCAAGTCCAAAGAGTCTGCACCAAGATCATCTATGAATTTTGTTTCTTCATCGATCTCTGTTTCATCTACATTCAGATTTTCAGCTACCACTTTCCTTATTTTCTCTAACAATTCTGTTCTGTTCATTGAACTACCTCCTTTCGAATCAATAATTAATCATTATCCGTTTGTCATAAACTCAAACCTCCATCAATTCTTATGACTTGACCGGTGATGTATTGCGAATCATCACTAGCTAAAAATAACACCAAATTAGCGACATCTTCAGGTTTACCAAAGCGCTTTATATAAAGTCTCTCAAGGACTTTATCTCTCAATTCCTTTGGAATCTTTTCCGTCATTTGAGATTCTATAAAGCCGGGGGCAACAGCGTTCACTCTTATTTTTTCACCTTTCATTGTTAGTTCTTTGGCCAATGTTTTGGTCATACCTATAATTCCTGCTTTGGATGCTGAATAGTTTGCCTGACCAATATTGCCATCAATTCCAACTATGCTTGTTATATTTATTATGTTGCCCTCTCTCTGCTTCCTCATGATTCTTGCAACTTCTTTAGTTATCAAAAAAGCTCCAAAAAGATTTACTCGGATGACTTCATTGAAATCCTTCTCGCTCATTATCAAAAAGAGATTATCCTTCACTATTCCGGCACTGTTGACCAATACATCAATTCTTTTGTACCGCTTTACAACCTCACTTACCACCTCCTTTACCTTTAATGGATCGGTTATGTCAACTTTAAAAACCTCAATTGATTCACCAAAACTATTTGAAAGCATCTTCAATTTTTCTTCGTTCCTACCTAAACCTATAACAGTAGCACCTTCCTTTATGAACAACTCACATATCTTATTTCCTATATCACCAGTGGCACCAGTGACAATAACAATTTTCCCATTTAGTTTCATAGCAATTCCCCCAAAATCAGTAATCAAGCCACCATAAGCATTTTAATTAATGTTTCACAACTTACATCTTTAATAGTTCTCCTTATAAGATTAGTAAGAATGTTTCTAAATCCAACCTCTATAAATTTGTTCACACCAAATTCCTTGAGTTTTACAACACATTCAGTCCATCTTACAGGTTCAGATATCTGTTTTATTATATTTTCTTTTATCCTTTCAGGATTAGTTTCAATCTGTGCTGTAACATTTTGAACTATTGGAATACTTGGAGCATTAAATCTAATTTTCTCCAGATCTTTTCTAAGCTTTTCTTCTGCGGATTTCATAAATTTCGAGTGAAATGGTCCACTTACATTCAATTCAATGGCTCTACGAGCTCCTGCTCTCTTAAGCTCTTGAATCGCAATTTTGATTTGCTCTGACTTGCCACTTATAACCACTTGACCTGGTGAATTGAAGTTGGCGATCGATACGTCAGGATAAACTTCTAATATTTTCGAAATGGCGGTTTCATCTAATCCTATTATTGCTGCCATAGTTCCTGCACCATCAGGACATGCTTCTTCCATATAAATGCCTCTATTTCTTACAAGTGAAACAGCTTCTTCAAAGGAAATAACATCAGCGGCTATCAAAGCTGTCCATTCCCCTAGCGAGTGTCCCGCCACAATATCAGGTTTGAGACCCACTTTTTCGGTTAAATATTTATATGCTATGTAACTAACAGTCAATATTGCGGGCTGAGCATTTTCCGTTTTTACAAGTTCGGCTTCATCATCACCATAAATTATTTTCTCGAGATCAACTCCTATGGTTTCTTGAGCTATTTTAAAATAAACTTTATATCCCTTATCTTCCTCTATTATTTCCTTACCCATTCCAAGAAACTGGGAACCTTGTCCTGGAAAAACGAAAGCTAACATCCTATGGTCACCTCCAAAAGAAATTCGATTTTAAATTTAATTCATGCTTCTGCGATTTTTTCTTGTAATTCAAACCTCTTAATCAATTTTTCAATAGAATCATGAGTTTCTTTCATTAAATCCTTCAATAATTGTTCTACACTTTTAATTTCTCTTATGAGTCCAGCGCTTTGTCCTGCCATGAAAGAACCTTGGGAAACATCGCCATGAAGAAAAGCTTTCTTTAAGCTACCAACGAGCATTTCTTCGGCTTCTTCTGGAGAATTTGATTCCATTTCTAACATTTTCTTGGAGAATGGAGTTTTTATAACTCTCGCTGGATGACCGAGCTTCCCACCGGTAATCACTGTATCTCTTATACCTGCCTTCAAAACCTTTTTCTTGTAGTTGTCGTGTGCTTCGCACTCATGAGTTGCTATGAAAGCCGTTCCAAGTTGCACTCCCTCAGCACCCAAAGCAAACATAGCTGCTATAGCTCTACCAGTTGCAATTCCTCCTGCAGCAATTACCGGTACGTTCAAAACATCAGTCAACCTCTGAATCAGAATCAATGTGGTTACATCACCAATGTGTCCTCCACATTCCATCCCTTCACCGATTATCGCATCGACTCCGACTCTTTCAAGTCTTATAGCAAGGCTATCCGAAGAAACGACCGCTAAGACTTTTATATTTTTGGCTTTTAATTCCTTCACAAAAGGAGCGGGATTCCCTGCACCAAAGATCACAATTGGGACTCGTTCCTCAATGACTACTTCTAAAAGTTCCTCTGCATGAGGATTCAGCATTATGATATTAACAGCGAAGGGTTTATCGGTGAGTTCTTTTATCTCTCTTATTTTCTCTCTCAAGATCTCTGGTTCCATGTTTCCAGAACCTATTGTTCCGAGCGCTCCAGCATTTGAAACTGCAGCTGCCAATTTGGGAGTACCCACCCATGCCATTCCACCTTCAATAACTGGATATTTTATATTCAGCAACTTCGTGATCCGTGTGTTTATTTTCATCTCTGTTTTTTACCTCCCTCCAACATATCCCTAAAGCACTCATACCACCACTTACGGAGATAAGCACGTGATTTTTGAGAGAAATCTTCTTACCTTTGTATTTATGGCAGAGGGCAAGTGGAATACTTGAAGAGCCGGTATTACCGAAATATCTTATATAATTCACTATTTCTATATTTCTCTCTTCTTTCTTCATCTCTTTCTCCACAGCCTGTAGAATCCTGCCATTAGCTTGATGAGGCACTACTACGATTTTGTCCAAAGAATTCATACCTTCTGTTAGCTTTTTTATGATTTTGACTATATTGTTAACAGCGAATTTATAGACTTGCTTTCCTTCCATGTGCAATTTTCCTCGTGGATCAATCATCAAAAATCTCAGATAATTAAAATCCTGGATTTGGTAATAATCAGTGAAAATTTCATCGTCAAATTCCACGACCATAGCTACCGCCGCATCGGAAAATAATATAAAGGTATCGATATTGTCGGTTTCAACGAGGTCCGACATTTTCTCGGCAACCACCACTAATACCCTTCTAACTTTATCCCTGAAAACCTTCTCTGCAAGATACAATGCCTTCACAAAACCATTGAACCCGTCAATTACATCGATTCCTAAAATCTGCCTATTATTACCCAGTTTGTTTAACAACTGGACATAATGCGGAATATAAGTGGCTCCAATTGATGAAACGAATATTATTCCTTCATAACTCTTTTTTAAACCTTTAACAGCTTCAAATGCCATGTCGTCAACTGGGATTCTCGATATATGGATCTTCTCAATACCAGTTCGCTTCTTTATCCAATATTTATCCACTTTAAAGTGTCTCGCTAAATCATCGATCGTTAAAAAACTTTCAGGAACATAACAGGATGCTTCGATTATTCTCAATGGTTATCTACCCCTTTTTAAAGCCAACTAAGATTTCAGCTTGTGTGCAGATCTTTTCATCCACTTTGACGATACCCGATAGCCTGAAAACATTTCCTTTGGATTGTGATAAAGTAACTTCATAAATCATCTGATCGCCGGGTCTAACTTCTTTTTTGAAACGAGCTCTTTCGATTCCAAGAAATAGAGGAATAACGTCTTCACTCGAATCTCTCATCAAAAGAATTCCAGCGCTTTGTGCGATTCCCTCAATTTGTAACACTCCTGGAACTATTGGATAATTTGGAAAATGCCCCTGAAAATATGGCTCATTTATTGAAGTGTTCTTCAAAGCCACTATTTTTTTCTCTTCTATTGATATGACCTTATCGACAAGCAAAAATGGATACCTGTGAGGCAATATTTTCATAATCATATCAATATCCATGGATCTCATCTCTCATTCGCCACCCTTTTTGACAACTATTGAAATATTGTGTCCACCAAATCCAAAAGAATTTTTCAATGCTATTTTGGATTTAAAATCCAAAGTTTCCGTTAAAAGTTTGAGACCCTTGAAATCTTCATCTGGATCCTCTAAATTGGGCATTCCATGAACAAAATTACCTTCAAATTCCAAAAGAAGTCCTATCAGTTCTATAGCCCCTGCAGCGCCAAGAGCATGACCAATCAAGGCTTTAGTGGATTGAATGTAAGGTTTTTCGCTCTTATCCTTAAAAACCTTCCTTATGGCTAAAACTTCGGACCTATCTCCAACAGGGGTACTGGTGGCATGACAATTTATCAAATCTATATCATCTACATCAACTCCAGCATCTTTAAGTGCTGCCTCAATTGCCTTTGCTCCACCTTCGCCAGTTGGCTCAGTTGCACTTATATGGTAGGCATCACCAGTCATCCCAAAACCTTCGATATAACCGTATATTTTCGCACCACGTTTTTTTGCAAGTTCCTCTGCTTCGAGTATAAGTATTCCAGCACCTTCTGCCATGACAAAACCATCTCTGTTCTTATCGAAAGGTCTACTTGCTTTCAACGGTTCATCGTTACGAGTGGAGAGTGCTCTCATATTTGCAAATGCAGCTATGGGCATTGGATCTATAACTGCTTCTGATCCACCAGTTATAGCTATATCGATGTAACCGTGCCTAATCATCAACGCTGAAATTGCAACTGCATGTAACGATGAAGCACAAGCACTAACGGTTGCTAAATTTGGTCCCTTGATGTTGTAATGAATGGAAACAATCCCTGATGCCATATCTGGTATCATCATTGGGATTAAAAACGGACTAACTGTTTTTGGACCGTTTTTGTTGAATTTGTTGAACTCATTGAATAAGGTTTTAAAACCTCCTATTCCCGATCCTATGATCACAGCAGCACTTTTTTTCCAATCCTCAGAATCTAAAAGCCCAGAATCCTCGAGTGCTTCCCTTGAAGCTGCAATTGCCAGTTGCAAAAATCGATCGTATCTTCTTGCAGATTTTTTATCCATGTAATCCGCGGGATTGAAATTCTTTACCTCACCGGCGATTTTCACCTTCTGATCGCTTGTATCAAACTGGGTGATAAGATCTATCCCCACTCGCATTTTTTCCAAGGCTTCTCTGAATTCCTCTTTATTACCAGCTATTGGATTTATAGTTCCAACGCCCGTTATTGCAACTTTTCTCATACTTTCATTCCTCCTTGTCGGTTTGTATCAAATCCAAGGATAATTCATTTTTTCCTTATTAATTCTCTTTCAAGTTTTATGAATTCCTCCACTATTTCGTCGGCTTCGATTTTGGCAAATGTTTTGAAAATAGGTTCTTTCAGTCTTGTGAATTCAATGGTACCAACTGTTTTTGTCCAGAGAAGTACCGCAAGTTTCATGGGACTAATGTCATCTCTTATTGAACCATCTTTCATACCTTCTTCGACACAACTAACAAGCAACCTAAAAATCCTTCCACTTTTCATATAAGCTGCAACGACACTGGGATTTATATCCCCAAAATTCACTATTTCGGAGTGATAATTTATTAGAAATTTGTGATAGTCAGGATGTTTTTTCGAAAAATCGAAGTAAAAATACGCCAAAGCTTCAACCTTTTCAAGCCCATTCTTGAAAGAATTTGACCTGGCTATTTCATAAAATTTTGCAACGATTATGTCCAAAGCTCTATTCCCTATGGCAAAATAAAGATCCTTTTTAGTTCGAAAGTAAAGATACAAGGTACCTTTAGCTATTCCCGCTTCTTTTGCAACATCATTCATCGAGGCCTTCTCATAGCCTTTTGAAAAGAAAACTTTTTCTGCTGCATTCAGTATTTCGTTTTTTCTCTTCTCTCTCATTTCTTCACTGTAAATAATTGGCATACTACCACCTTATTAATGACCAATGGTCATTTTAGTTTACATTTTAGCATATGAATTTTTCAATGTCAAATTTCTTATAACTATTAACTGTCGGACTTAATCTCATTCTTTCATGGTAGTTAAATGCCTTTAATCATTTAAAAATCCTAATTAAAAAAGGGAAAAGCAAATGAATTTTGGAAATAAAGGAGAAAAGTTTCTCGAAAATTAACATAGTCAATAATCTTTTTCGAACAAAAAATGGTACAATATATAGTGGTTAATATAATATATACTCTAAAAATAGTATGATAGTGTTAATTAGTAGTGATGATGATATTCAATGAAGCAAAAATAGCAGATGAATATTATTGAAGTCTTTGAAAAGTCTGAAAAGTACCAGTAATGGGGAATAAGATCCCTCACATTCGTTCGGGATGACAAATCGGGATGACATTTTTCCTGTTTTTACCGTTCCGATGATATTTTTTGTTTTTGTCATTCCGAGGAACGATAGTGACGAGGAATCTTATTCTAACCAGCAATGAGTTTCTTTTGTATTAATACTCTTAGCTAACAAAATCAAAGTATTGTGGGGAGGGCACCTATTTAAGGAATAATGAGGTTTTTGATAAATTTTAATACTTTTAGTTAACAGAATCAATAGTATTAAGGAGGGATAGTGTGTTGATAAACAGGATTCTTTTTTCCAATGTTGATCATCCAAGATTTCCAGGTATCTCCATATATTTTCAAGGATGTGATATCAATCCGAAATGTACGAATTGCCACAATCCACAAACCTGGGAATTCGATGATAGATATTTCGTACCATATGAATCTTTGTTTCAACGAATAAAAAAGGATTTGAACTTATTATTCAATGTCTATGACTTAGTTTCTTTGAATTTCTTAGGAGGTGAACCACTTTCAGAGGCCAACAGAAAGGCTGTGAAGATCTTAAGTAAAGATATAAAGGAATTATTTGGAACCAAAGTTATCATACTTCTGTATTCTTGGAGAAAACCTATAGAAATTTATGAACAAAGACTTTTGAATTATGTAAAATATGTGGATGAATTTGTTTTAGGGCGATATTTTGAGAAATACAAGAATCCCAATTCCTTCCCTGTAACTAAGAATCAATTGTATATGAGTCGAGAAGAGTTTGACAAAGCAATAAAAAAGTTAATCAAAAAAAATGGAGGGGATTTGTATGCAAATCATATTCAGTTATGAAGAAGATTTTTTTAAAATAATGAAGAACTTGAAGATCAAGTATGGCGAACACTTGTTTGATCTGGAAGAAATAGGAAGGAATCTCGATATCGAGGAATTCACGCAATCATTCTTGAAAAACAATATCTCCGATTCTTCCATAGATACCAATGCTAATGTACGCTCTAAACATATTGGAACATACTTTGTTAATTTACCAAAGCCCTATACAAGACTTCATTCAATATATATAATTTGGAAAAAATTATCCGAGATGTTTGATAAGAAAGTAGCTAACAATTTTGTTGAGCTTCAAATAAATGGTGCCTTATACGTTCATGATCTCCATCACAGCGGTTATATGCCATATTGTTATGCGTATTCCCTCGAAAAAATTGTTAGAGAAGGTTTACAGTTCATAGATACTATAAAATCTGCCCCTGCAAAACATCTTTCCACTTTCATACAACATGTAATTCAGTTTGTGATGTTCGCTTCCAACCAGTCTTCTGGTGCTGTCGGTTTGCCTGATCTCTTTGTATGGATGTGGTATTTCATAAAAAAAGACATAGAATGTGGTGTCATACCTGAGAATAAAATTGATTGGTACATAGAACAACACTTTCAAATAATCGTGTATTCATTGAACCAACCGATACGAACCAATCAGGCTCCCTATACGAATTTCACATACTTAGATAGAAATTACATAAATTCAATTTTCAAGGGTGTCAAATATCCGGATGGTACTTCAATAGTCGATCATGTTGAAGATATTATAGATCTTCAGAAAAAATTCTGGGAATGGGTTTCAAGAGAAAGAGAAAGACAAATGTTCACTTTTCCAGTGATGACAGCAAGTCTTTTATACAAAGATGGAAAATTCTTGGATGAAGATAGTGCCAAATTTATAAACAAAGTTAATATGAAATGGCAAGATACAAATTGGTACATTTCGGACTCCATAGATGCTGTTGCAAGTTGTTGTAGATTAACCTCCTCAACCAAATGCATTGAAGGCCTTAAGCTTAACTTGGAATCTAATTCGAGCAATGGTTATGAGTTAAAAGGCATGATGAATTCCATAGGTGGGTCAGATTTAAATATAGGGTCCTTCAAAGTAGTTACTATCAATCTACCAAGAATAGCATTGGAAAGCCAAAGGAACATAAGTAAATTTTTTGATATCTTAAATAAACGAATAAAACTTGTTCAAAAGATACTTGCAGCAATCAGAGAAATAATAAAAGATAGAATATCCCAAGAATTACTACCACTGTACTCTAAGGGGTTGATGAATTTGAACAGGCAGTACGGTACAATAGGAATAATAGGTGTCTGGGAGGCAGCATCGTTGATGGACCTAACCTTTGAATCCTTTGAAGGGGTAAAATACAGTGAAGAAGGAGAAAGGTTCGTCTCAAAGATTCTGGATACTTTGAAAACAAATGTAGATGAAGGAAAAAGAAGATATGGTTTTACTTTCAATATTGAACAAGTACCCGGTGAAAAAGCGGCTGTAACTCTCGCTAAAAAGGACAAGTATATTTTCGATTTGAACGATTATTTTGAAATATACTCAAATCAATGGTTACCATTAACAGCAGATGTCAATGTGTTGTACAGGATAAGACTCGCTGGGATTTTCGATCGCAAAGTATCTGGTGGGGCTATTCTTCACGTGAATTTAGACAACCAATTTAGAGATGAAGAAGAATCGTGGAGAATGATAAATCTAATAGCTAAAATGGGAGTTATATATTTTGCCTTCAATACTCGTATAAGTGTTTGTTCAAATGGACATGCGTTTTATGGCGAAATATGTCCAATTTGTGGAGGAAAGAAATTCGATGAGTTTACCAGAATAGTTGGGTATCTTGTCCCAGTATCGGGATTCAACAAAGAACGGAGAATAACGGAATACCCGAGAAGAAAGTTCTATTCTATTTCCATCTAACAATGAAAAAACCGCCAGGAAATCTCTGGCGGTTACAAATCAAAATCGTCAATCGTTCAACCACAAATTATCTCTGTGAATGAAGACTTTACTACCTTCATAGCCAAAAATCTCTTTCAATTTCTTACTTTTCAAACCTATTGCCTTTTCCGCTTCTGAACTTTCAAAATTCGTAATACCTCTTCCTAAAATCTCACCATCTTCATTCAGTACTTCTATTACATCCCCCACTTTAAAATCACCCTCTATTTTGGTTATTCCAACTGGGAGAAGGCTTTTACCGTTTTTGATGGCTTGTTCAGCACCAGGATTTATATACACCCTTCCCTTTACCTTGGAAAGTAATCCTATCCATGCTTTGCGAGCTTTTGGATGTTTGGACAATTGGGGATTAAAGACCGTTCCAGACGATGGAATACCTTTTTCCAAAAATTCAGTGATATTTTCTAAATTCCTCCCATTACAAATACATACCTTTATTCCTACCTTCGAAGCTTTTTTTGCTGCCTCGATCTTGGTTTCTATTCCACCACTTCCCCAATTGCTTTTTGAAAGAGATTTTAATTTAATTCTCCCGTCAAAGATTTTCACTGTGTTCCCTTTTTCATCTATTACTCCATCGATAGATGTTAATAATATTAGAAAATCAGCATTCCAACCTATTGAAAACATTGAAGCGAGTATATCATTATCTCCAAACATTATTTCGTCAGTTGCAATCGTGTCATTTTCGTTCACAATCGGTATTATATCCATCTCGATCAAGCCTATCAGTGTATTTCGAAGGTTCAAAAATCTTTTCCGATTGCTGAAAACATCTCTTGTCAAAAGTAATTGAGCTATCTTAAGATCATAGAAATCAAAAGCAGTTTCATAGAGCTTCATGAGTTGTACTTGTCCAACGGCACAGAGAGCTTGTTTCAAGTACAAATCGGTCTCCTGAGTCGATTGACATTTCAAATATCCATATCCCGATGCTTTAGCTCCAGATGAAACCAAAATTACTTGGTTACCCTTTGAATGGAGTTCTGAAACTTTCCCAGCAAGTTTTATCACATATTTTTTGTTGATGTTACCAGAATCGTCAACGAGGAGATTACTGCCAACCTTTATAACTATTTTTGACATTGTTTACCTCCTTATATGATAATCACCAAGAACAACGTATTTGTATGTTGTCAATTCTCTCAACCCAACAGGCCCTCGTGCATGAAGTCTCTGAGTACTTATTCCAATTTCACCACCGAATCCAAATTCTCCTCCATCAGTGAATCGAGTAGAAGCATTTACATACACAGCAGCTGAATCAACTGATTCCACAAATTTCTTCGCATTCGAATAATTTTCAGTCAGTATCGCCTCGGAATGGGTCGTTGAGTATTTATTTATATGTTCTATTGCTTCATCTACCGAATCAACAATTTTTATAGCAATTATCAGGTCGAGATACTCCATTCTCCAATCTTCTTCTGTTGCAACTTTAATCTCATTCACTATCTCAACAGTTCTTTCACAACCTCTAACTTCAACATTGTTTTCTTTCAATGAATTGAATATCATTGGAATGAACTTCTTGGCGATATTCTTATGAACCAAAATCTTTTCAACGGCATTACAAGTTCCAGGGCGTTGTACCTTAGCATTCACAATTACACCAATCGATTTCTCAAGGTTTGCACTCTCATCAACGTATATATGACAATTTCCAACACCAGTCTCTAAAACAGGTATCGTAGAATTCTCAACAACAAACTTTATGAGACCGTATCCTCCACGCGGAACTATCAGAGATAAGTACTGATTCAGCTTGAGCATCTTTTCAACGAGTTTTCTATCTGTATTCTCAATGAATTCTATGGAATTATTTGGAAGCTTCGACTCTGAAAGCGCTTTTTTCATAGTTTCCACAATTGAAATGTTGGAATTTATGGCGTCTGATCCTCCTCTTAAAAGGACAGTATTTCCAGATTTTAAAGCGAGTATACTCGTTTCAATTGTGACATTCGGTCTTGATTCATATATAATACCTATCGGACCTATTGGAACTCTAATCTGGGAAATTCTGAGTCCATCCTCCCTGATCCAAGATTTTATGATTTCTCCCACGGGATCTTCAAGTTTTGAAATCTTTTCGCAAGCTTCAATCATACCGTCTATCCTTTTATCGGTTAAAAGTAATCTATCTATTAAAGATTCCCTTACTCCCTTTTTCCTCGCGATTTCAACATCTTTTTGATTTGCTCTCAATATTTTCTCACGATTTTCATTGAGCTTTTCGGCGATCTTTAAAATAGCGTCGTTTTTGTCTTTAGCATTGCAATTTCTAAGAAAAGCCCATGCCTCGTGAACACTTTTAGCCTTTAAAATCACCTCATCGTTCATCGTTCATTTTCCCCCCTTGTAAATGATTCAGCTTTTTCGAAAGCTCTGATAAAAGCCTCTATCAATTCACCGCGAACTCCATTTTTCTCCAACGAATAAACTGCTTCTATAGTAGTTCCAGCAGGTGAACACACCATTCTTCTAAACTCGTATGGTTCTCTTTTCAAGATCTCTACCATTTCAGCAGAACCAATCAAATTTTGAATAACTATATCTTTGGATTGTTCTGCTGAGAATCCAAGTTCTATTCCTGCATCTATTAAAGCCTCCATTAGAAGAAAAATTATTCCAGGGGCACTTCCCACAAATGAAGTTAAGGCGGAGAATTTGCTTTCGTCAAATTCTTCAACCTTTCCAAGCTCGCTTAAAATCTCTGTCAATTTACTTTTTTCTTCCTCATCAAAATCATCTGAATAGGAAACTCCAACAATTCCTTTGCCAATACGACATGGAAGATTTGGCATTATTCTGGCTATGTTTTTAGAATTTTTCAAGGATTTTAATCCTTGTATTTTCAAACCGGTTATTGGACTTATTATAACTTTTTTCGAGAAATCCACGTTGGATATTTGCCATCTGAGACCTTCAAAATCTTGCGGTTTGATTGCAAATAGAATGTAATCAGATCTTTCACAAACCTCCTCAGGATTTTTGAAAGTACTAACTTTCTCGAATTTCCTCACACTTCCGAGTTTAGAAGGTTGTTTATCATTCACGAAAATTTTATCGATGAATTCCAGCTTCAAAATCTTATCTAAAAAGAGATTACCTATATTCCCCAACCCGATTATTCCAAAAAACAATTACATGCACCCCCCTGAAAAAAATGATATTTATAGCTAATTATAGCAAAACCTTTCTCTTAACAATTTCACGAAGAAGTATCGGTTACTTTGGATGAATGGGAACTTTATTTCAAGCATCAACCATTGCACCAAGGAACTGACTTTTATAAAGATCCGCGTAGAATCCGCCTTTACGTATGAGTTCATCATGAGTCCCTTTTTCTATTATTTGGCCCTCGTTCATTACCAATATCGTATCAGCATTTTTTATGGTGGATAACCTATGTGCTATAACAAAATTAGTCCTTCCTTTCATAATATCGTGCATAGCTTTTTGAATGTATATCTCGGTCAATGTATCAACATTACTGGTAGCTTCATCGAGTATCAAAATATCAGGATCTGCTAAGAATGCCCTAGCAATTGTTATTAACTGTTTTTCACCTTGAGAAATATTAGTTGCCTCTTCATTTATAACTGTATCGTATCCATCGGGTAATGTCATGATGAAGTGATGAGCATGTGCAGCTTTTGAGGCCTTTACTATTTCCTCGAAACTCGCATCGTCTTTTCCATATGCTATATTTTCTCTTATAGTGCCATTGAAAAGCCACGTATCCTGCAAAACCATTCCAAACAGTTTTCTAAGGTTGTACCTCTTTATGTCTCTTATATCTAGCCCATCGATAGTTATTCTACCACCTTGTATTTCATAGAATCTCATTAAAAGATTAACTAGCGTAGTTTTACCCGCACCAGTTGGTCCTACTATTGCTATTGTTTGGCCAGATTGTACTCCAATATTGAGATCCTCGATTAATTTTTTATCTTTCCTGTAACTGAAATAAACATGTTCAAATTTCACGTTACCATCTGTGTGTGTCAGTTCAAGTGCATCGGGTTTGTCTGGGATTTCTTCTTCTTCATCGAGCACTTCGAAAACCCTCTCAGCAGAGGCTATAGTTGACTGTAACAAATTGAATATACTCGCAACTTGAACTATTGGTTGTGTAAACTGCCTTGAATATTGAATGAACGCTTGAATATCTCCTATTTCTATCATACGCTTTGTTACAAACACTCCACCAACTACTGATATTATTATGTATCCAAGATTCCCAATGAAGTTCATAAGTGGCATGATTATTCCAGACATGAATTGTGCCTTCCAACTTGATTGATAAAGTTCTTCGTTGAGGTTTTTGAATTTCTTTATAGATTTTTCCTCATAATTATAGGATTTAACTATGATATGTCCACCATACATTTCTTCAACATGTCCATTCAATTTTCCAAGGGTTGTCCATTGTTGTTTGAAGTATTTCTGAGACCTTTTTGCTATAAAAGCTGTCGAGAAAATACTCAGAGGTAACGTTGCAATGGTGACCAAAGTCAACCATGGACTAATAGTTAACATCATTATTATCACACCTACAATCGTTATAACAGCAGAGACCACCTGTATCAAACTCTGTTGAAGAGTATTACTTATGTTGTCTATATCGTTTGTCACTCTACTCAGGATATCTCCATGTGATCTCGAATCATAGAATTTCAAAGGCACTTTTGTGAGTTTTTCCATAACTTCTTCTCTCATTCTTCTAACCGTTTTTTGAGTTATACCAACCATTATGTACTGTTGCAAGTAATTGAAGAGGGCGCTCAAAAGGTACATTATGATCAAAGTCAATAAAATTTTTCCCACATAAGCGAAATCTATATGAGCATTTGGAAGATGTATCATCTTAGCCATTACACCTTGGAATATCCTCGTTATAGCTTTTCCCATTATTTTTGGTGCTAGAATATTGAAAACAGTTGAAGTTACAGTTAGTGCGAGAACAATTATTATACCCACGCTAAAGGGTTTTAAATATATCAGCAGCCTTTTTAAGGTGCCTTTAAAGTCCTTGGGCTTTTCAAGAGTCATAGCCAAAGGACCATGGCCTCCTCTTGGACCGAATCCACCGCCTCTGGGATTTCTTTGATTCTCTCTGCTCATGCTATCTCCTCCTCTGATAGCTGTGAGAAGACTATTTCTCTGTATACTTGACAAGTTTTCATCAATTCTTTGTGAGTACCTATTCCTTTTACTTTTCCATCTTTCAAAACTATTATTTGATCAGCATCCATTATGGTTGCAACACGTTGTGAAACTATTATTACTGTGGCATCTTTCGTGTACTCTTTCAATGCTCTTCTAACTTTCGCGTCAGTTTTAAAGTCGAGAGCCGAGAAAGTATCATCAAAGATGTAAATATCATTTTTCCCCGCTATTGCTCTCGCGATTGAAATTCTCTGTTTTTGTCCTCCAGATAAATTGGTTCCTCCTTGTGATATCTTTGAATCTAAACCATCTGGCATCTTCTGCGCAAATTCCATTACTTGTGCAATTTCAGCTGCCCTCAATATATCGCTTTCGGTTATTTCTTCTCTTTCAAATCGGATATTCTCTGCAATTGTTCCTGAAAATAAAGAAACTTTTTGAGGAGCATATCCAATTCTGTTTCTTAATTCTTTTTGAGAAATATTTTTTACATTAACATCATCTACTAATACTTCTCCTGATTCTACATCGTAAAAGCGCATTATCAAGTTCAATATAGTGGTTTTTCCAGATCCAGTATTTCCTATTATTGCAGTTGTCTTACCCGGTTGTGTTTTAAAAGAAACATTCGATATTGCGGGCTCTTTAGCACCAGGATACCTGAAAGTTACATTTCTGAATTCTACGATACCCTTTCTTTCTGGAATAACAGGATTATCAGGTTCTTTTATCTCAGGTTCAACTTTCAAGACTTCATTTATTCTTTCAGCAGAAGCGGATGCCCTTGGAAGGAGCACGAATATAACTGACATCATCACAAATGAAAACATGATCTGCATTATATACTGGATTACTGCCATTAAATCTCCTATTTGCAAGGCATTACTATCTATTCGCTTTGCACCGAACCATATAACGGCAATAGTTGTAAAATTCATAACGACTAACATAAGAGGAAAGATCAGGGCCACAAATCTGTTTACTTTTAATGCAGTCTCTGTTAAATCAAAGTTTGCTTCATTGAATCTTTTCTTTTCAACCCCTTCTTTTCCAAATGCCCTTATCACTCTGACTCCTGTCAAATTTTCGCGGAGCACGAGATTTAGTCTATCAATCTTTCTCTGCAAAGATTTGAACATTGGTAAAGCTTTCTTCGCTATGAAAAATATTCCTAACAACAGAACAGGAACTGAAACAAGGAGAATCATGGTGAGCTTTGTATCCTTTGAAACGGCCATTATGATACCGCCAACAGCCATAACAGGTGCTCTTACAACCATTCTAAAAATCATGAAAACAGCTTGTTGAACTTGTGTAACATCATTAGTTGTTCGAGTTATCAAAGAAGCTGTACTGAATTTATCGATCTCATGAAGCGAGAAATTTTCGACTTTGTTGAAAATCTTATCTCTGAGGTTCTTTCCAAAACTCATAGATGTTTTAGCCGATAGAAAACTTGCAAGTATTGCTGCGGCTATTCCAAATAAGGCTACAAGCAGCATTTTTCCTCCTGTACGCCAAATGTATGGAACATTTCCTCTGACTACACCTTTATTTACTATATCAGACATGAGATCAGGTAAATACAGATTTAGAATTGATTGTATAGTTACCAAAGATACTATCAATATTATTTGCCATGTGTACGGCTTTAAATATTTGAATAGCTTTAACATTCTACTTTCCTCCCTCCAAGTGACTTTTTTATGTTACTTGCCATCTTATTCAAAAGTTCCTTGAAAGTTTCCTTTTCATTCTCGTTGAATCCATCAAAAACAATTGCCTCGAGTTCTGCCATGATCTTATGAAGTTTTCCAATCATCCTTTTTCCTCTTTCCGAGAGATAAACTCTGTAAACTCTTCTATCCTTTTCATCAAGTTTTTTTTCAACAAGTCCATGTTTTTCCATCCTTCGAAGCATTACCGCTATAGTTGGTGGAGTAACATTCAACTTTTTTGCCAGTTCTTTTTGAGTTATTCCAGAATTGTGGTAAAGAACAAGCAGCAGAGGGGGTTGACCAGGATAGATATTGATCTTTTCAAGTATCTCACTTGATTTGGTAAACAGGAGCTTTTGAACTTTGAAAAGAAGAAATAACAAACTGTCCTTATTGTGAAATTCCAATAGAATCACCTCTTTTCATATAATTAGAATATAAAATAATTAGGCGGTTAACTATTAAATGGCTAATAAAATTCTACCACCATTTTTTATCATTTTCAACATCCAATTCGGCGCGGACTTTTTGCTTTTTTCAAGCTTTGTGACAGATACTTTAGCGCCGCAGGCTCTTATCCTTCAGGGGGAGAGCAAAGCGTTTGCGCAATTAAAAATTATGTCTTAATGTTGCATAAGGTGATAGGTATGAAGATTAAGAAAACACGTTGGAGTCATTATAGTTTGAATTATCATCTTGCGTGGATACCAAACTACTACTATAAATACAGTAGTTGAGACGATTACAAACATAGCCGAACAGACAAACTTACTCGCATTGAATGCGACAATAGAAGCTGCCAGGGCTGGTGAAGCAGGCAAAGGATTTGCCGTTGTTGCCGATGAGATACGCAAGCTGGCTGAAGAAAGCAAGAGAGCAACCGAGGAAATATCTAAAAATCTTTCGGAAATCGTAAGCCGCATAGAAAAAACTTCCAACGAAATCTTCGAGATGTCTGAAAGGGAAAATGATGTTGCTCAAAGAACTGATCAATCTATTGAAGGCATAGAAGGAGTCTTAAGAAGAACAAGAGATGTAGATGAAGTAGCAGCTAACGTCGCTGCTAGTGCTCAGGAACAGAATGCGGCAACGGAAGAGATGGCATCAGCATCTCAAAATATCACAAAATTGGTGAATGAGGTCAGTAGAGCAATGTCTGATCTTGGAAACCCATTGGAGAAAATGAAAGTTGATACCAAAACATTGGAGAGGAGATCTCCTATCTTGAAAATACGTTTTCGGCCACTTTGGAAGAGTTCACAAAATTCAATTACTATTCGGATGAGGATGTGGTTGGAAAATTCGAAGAAGCGATCGAAGCTCACAAAAACTGGGTAAAAAAACTTGAAGTGGTGATCACAAGCGGTGAGTACGACATAGAAAAGATCATCACAAGTGTGCATTCGGTATATTTTACAGCTCTTACAAACCCCCTGTAGAACTCGAAAAGCTTTGGAAAAAGATAGACAAGCTTCACGAAAGACCTTCACAGTAGCGCGATTAGTATAATGAAGATGGTCGAAAATGGTGTTACAGAAAAAGCCTAGGCAAAGTTTGAAGAGGCTAAGAATATTCAGAAGAATTGATAACCTTGTTGAAAAAGTGCCAGGAAACGCTTAAATCTAAAATACTTCAGCATTTTCTTGGTGTTTTTAGATTCAAAAATCTAACCGAATTTAAAATGATTAACAATGGTTTCAAAAAATCGCTAGCAAAGCTGAAAAGATCATTTTATAGAAATTGTGAGGTTTTTACCTACGGTATCCTCAACAGACCTGTTTGGGAAATTAAACCAAAATCTTGCAATTCAGATTTGCTCATCTTATTCCTTCATGGTGGAGCGTATATCGCAAATATGACTAAAATGCGCTGGAATTTGGCCGAGAAATTGCTTATAAAAACTTGTGCAATTGTAATTGTTCCAGATTATCCACTTGCTCCTGAAAATGCGTGGAAGGATACATATGCTTTTTTGGATGAGTTGTATTTATCATTGTTAAGAAGATATTCGAAAAAGATAGTCTTTATCGGAGATTCAGCAGGTGGAGAGTTGGCACTTGGATTTGCACAGAAATTGAAAAATGAGAAAAGAAGATTGCCAGATCATATCGTTCTTTTTTCATCATCAGTCCTATATATAGTAATTTTGAAGAACTATGTCCAATAACAATCTTTACAAAATTCAAGCCAGAAAGCCCATCACTTTCAAGACATTGGGATGAATGGCTCTAAACTGAAAAAGTTTGTGTATAATTGACATAGAATAATCAAATAAACGCGGAGTTGATAGCTTGTCAAAAAGCAAAAATGCAAAAATCAAACAATCC